>CAXMQD010000149.1:0-2962 GCA_964194965.1 uncultured Acidimicrobiia bacterium
AACTCTGCCACGCCCGAGCCTGGCGCCCCCGGCTCGGCATCCTCCGAGCGCAGTTTGGTCAATATCGTCTATATTCTCTATCTGGTCAGCCTGATCTTCGGCGTGACCGTGCTGATCGGCGTGGTCATCGCCTACGTCAACAGAAGCGCAATTTGGCGCGTTGCGATGCCGGTGGCGGGAGCCGTCCATCGGATAGCGGCCACGTACGTTCCAGATGGCGAATGTCGCCGGGTCTCGCAACTAGGGTCGGAAAATCCTGTGGCGGATCGATGCACTACAATTGAACCCTACTCCGGTGTAGGGCGGGGAAATGGGCGGCCAGTTGAAAATAATAGGAGAGGTGTGTCCGAGGTGGCTAAAACCAATTACGCGATTCCCCTCACGAAATACCCGTGGCATCTGGCCTTCAGGACACGCAGCTCATACAATAGCACCTGATGCCGGGATGGTCAGATTTCCGGGGGTCTTGGAATTGGTAGGCAGGGTCGATCGATCATGAGTATTGGCGCGCTTCGCTTTTCGATCATTGGAGCCACCATCTGTACCTTGACGGTGGTCGATGTCGCCTCCGCGCAGACGTTCTCCAGCGAACACCATGAATTTCGTGTGACGACGGTGGCGCGGGGCTTGGTGCATCCTTGGAGCCTAGCCTTCCTGCCCAACGGCGACATGCTAGTCACCGAACGTGTGGGTCGACTGCGGATTATCCGGAACGGAGAGTTGCGCCCCATGCCAGTGGCCGGCGTGCCCGAAGTCGAGTTAGGCGGCCAAGGCGGTTTGCTTGACATTGCATTGCATCCCAAGTTTGCGGAAAATCGTCTGATCTATCTTTCCTATGCCGCCGCTGGAGAGGGCGGCAGCGGAACCGAGGTTGCCCGAGCCCACTTGATCGACGATGAACTCGTTGATCTCGAGAGAATCATGGATGTGCGCCCAAAATCCATAGGCGGGCGGCATTTTGGCTCCCGGTTGCTGTTCGGGCGGGATGGCTACCTCTACGTTACGGCGGGGGAGCGGGCCAACCGCGACCGCGCGCAGAACCTGGGTGACCTCGCCGGATCGATCATGCGGATCACGGATGACGGCGGAGTTCCACCCGACAATCCGTTTGTCGGCCGCGCCGACGCCCGGCCGGAGATCTACACCTACGGAAACCGCAACCCGCAGGGCCTGGCAATGCACCCGGAGACCGGACAAATTTGGGAAGCCGAGCACGGCCCCAAAGGCGGTGACGAGATAAATATCCTGGTCGCGGGCACGAACTATGGCTGGCCGGTGATATCCTACGGGCGAAGTTATTCGGGAGCCGAAATTGGCGAGGGCACGGCCAAGGCCGGCATGGCACAGCCGGCGCGGCATTGGGGCGTGCCGCCGATTTCCCCCTCCGGGATGGCGTTCTACACTGGTGGCGACTTTCCATCCTGGCGAGACAACATGTTCCTGGGAGCGCTATCCGGCCGTGTGCTCATTCGGCTCGTGCTCGACGGCACGGAGATCGTGCATGAGGAGCGGCTGCTAGAGGACTTTGGCGAGCGGATCCGCGACGTGCGCCAGGGGCCGGACGGCTCCCTTTACCTGCTCACAGATTCCCCAAAGGGCAGGCTACTGCGCCTCGACCCGATTCAATGAGTCCGGGCATTAAACGGACTATCAGCCTGTGAAAGGATGAAATCTCGACCGGCCGTGATACGTTGCTTGAACGCATCATGAGCGGCCCCTTAGGGCGGCCTGATACGGTCCAGAGCCGAAGTCCTTAGGCTCGCGGATCTGTGTTCAACAACGGTCTTTACGGGCGCCATTCAGAAGGTATAGTGCGCGCCGCCAAGCGATCGGTCGGCCTCGCAAACCAGCCACGGAATGATTGTAATAATGCAAACAAAAAGTGACGCCTATATTCTATCCGTTTTCTCGCTTGTCCTGTTGCTATTCGCGCCCTGGCCCGCCAAGGCCGCGGAGCTCGACAATACGATTGCGCTCTGTACCAGCTGCCACGGTGAGAAGGGAATGCCAGTCGAGTCTGACATGCCAATTATTTGGGGGCAGGAGTTCTTTTACACCTATACGCAACTAAAAGACTACAAGGCGGCGCGGCGACACAGCGAGTTCATGAACGATGTCGTTGCGGACCTAAGCAAGGAGGAGATGAAGGCGATATCGCATTATTTCTCGGACAAGTCTTGGCCCTCAACGGGGTACCAGTCCACAAGAGATGATGATGCCAAGGCCAAGACGGCCGCCGTTGCTGGGCAATGTTTTCAGTGCCACATCGGCAATTATATGGGCAACAGCGGTGTGCCCCGGCTGGCGGGACAGCAAATCGGCTATCTCGAAAGGACCTTACTCGAGTTCAAGAACAAGATTCGCAGGAACTCGCCATCCAAGGGCTCGCTTCTTGCGACCTTCGACGATGCCGACCTCGAGGCGCTCGCCCGCTACCTCGCCGGGCTTTAGCGGGTAGAACCATGGAACCTGTCACCCGTATCCCGCAGGGCGCGACCCATTTTTCAAAGCATCTCACGGTCTAAATTTAGCTGGATACTTCGCTGTCGGCGCATTCTTCCGAGCCGGCCCGCCGCTCCTCGACAAGCTCCCTCGCATCGATTAATTGCTCGACAGTCATCCGATCGCGCATGGTTACAAGAGATATGATCGCAACCTCCTGCATGGCCAGACCTACGCCATTGCCATACCTTCGTGGGTTTTCGACTAGGGCAATAAACCAGAAATAAGCCTGGACGTCATCTTTCTGGACCAGCACCCCTTTCTCGTAAAAGCTCGCGAGCGAAAATTGTGCCCAAGGATAGCCGCGCATCGCGGCTTCCCGGTACCAGCGCTCGGCCAGCGCCTCGTTCCTGCCTAGACTGCTTCCGATGTGGTACATCCTGGCCAACGATAGTTGGGCAGCGCATTGGCCGAGTTCGGCGCCACGAGTGTAGTACTTGGCCGCTTCCGGCCCGTTTGG
>CAXMQD010000150.1:0-4651 GCA_964194965.1 uncultured Acidimicrobiia bacterium
TCCACGTATGCCGCAAGTTCCATGTTGGAAAGCTGCAGCAGCTTGATCGCTTGCTGCAACTGCGGCGTCATGACCAGGGACTGACTTTGGCGAAGCTCTAATCTCTGGGTTACCGCCATGCCAAAAAGCCCTAAAGGCTAAATTTTTCACCCAGATAAACACGCCTGACGTCCTCATGGGCGACGATCTCCTCGGGCTCCCCTTCCATGAGCACGACGCCGTCGTGGATGATGTAGGCCCGGTCGACGATCTCCAGGGTTTCGCGCACGTTGTGGTCGGTGATCAAGACCCCCAAACCGCGGTCCTTGAGATGCGAAACCAGGTCGCGGATGTCGCTGACCGCGATCGGATCGATGCCAGCCAGCGGCTCGTCGAGCAAGATGAAATTGGGCTGCGAGGCCAGGGCTCTGGCGATCTCGACCCGGCGCCGCTCGCCGCCGGACAGCGCCAACGAGGGGGTGCGGCGCAGGTGGGTGATTGAGAATTCGGCGAGCAGTTCGTCGAGCGTGGCTTCGCGCCGCTCGCGCTCCGGCTCGACCACCTCGAGCACGACGCGGATGTTTTGCTCGACGGTCAGCCCGCGGAAGATCGAAGCCTCCTGCGGCAGGTAGCCGATTCCCAGGCGCGCGCGGCGGTACATCGGCAGATCGGTGATATCGTGACCGTCCAGGGTGATCCATCCGGAATCGGGGGCCAGGAGCCCGGTGACGACATAGAAGCAAGTGGTCTTGCCGGCGCCGTTTGGGCCTAGCAGTCCGACCGCCTCGCCGCGCTGCAGGGCCAGGGTCACGCCGCGCAGCACCGGGCGCTTCTTGAAGCTCTTGCCGATATTGACCGCGACCAGACCGTCGTTTTCGGCCACCAGCCGGGGCGCCGATGAATTCGACATGGGCTGGTTTCGCGCGTCCTCGGGATTTTCGGTCATGCCGCTTCCAAACGATCCGGGTGGGTCAAGAGCCGGCTCCCGCCTTCGGTTTGCGCTTGGGCACAATCAGGCCCTGCACGCGGGTTTTGGTCGTGGATCCCGGGGGCCCCGCGAGCAGGCGGCTGACCCCGGATTTCATATCCACTTCGGCGTATTCGCCGTTCATCTGATTTTCCTCGCGGGTGATCTTGACCGCGCCACTCAAGGTCGCGAATTCGCGATCGACATAGTATACGCCGCGATCGCCGCGCGCGAATTCGGTCGCAGACGCGATCCGGACGTTGCCGAACGCGTCGATCCGGGTGAGCACCAGCTCGTCCCCGGAGTCGGCCGCGAAATGGGCGCTCAGCACGTCGGACTGGATACGCTTGTCCTCGCGTACCGCCATCGCGTCGCCGCGCGCCACCGCCATGTTTTTCAGTTCCCAGTATTCCAGGCTGTCGCGTGCGGTGATGGTGTCGTTCTTGCCGATCAGCCGCAGATTGTCGCCGACCAGGACCAGGACCCCATTGGGCACGTCATAGGCGCCGCGATCGCCGTAGACCGTCCCGGTCGGGGACGCGATGCGCACGTTTCCCTCCACGTCGATGCGGTCGATGTTGGTATCGCCGTCCTGATTCTTGCTGTAGTGGGCGGTCATTACATCGGCGTAGACCCTCAACTCTCCGCGAATCGCCTCCGCGTTGCCGCGCGCGATGTAGAGCTGCTCGTTGCGCCGCCACTCGATGCCTTCTTCGGCGTTTATTTCGAGCGGCTGGTCGCCGCTCTGCAGGCCTTGGAGCCCCTGCGCCGCCGCCGGCGCGCCGAGGAACCAAGGGCATAGCAGCGCGGCGGCCGCGATCCATCCAATCCGTTTAGACCGATATCCAGTCATCGCACTTCCCGCTGGGCTTGGGGCTCGATCACCAGGTGGCTGCGGCCGAGGAAGATAATGCGCGCGCCCCGGTCCAACACCTTGAAGCCCTCGGCCTGGATGGTGCCGAGGTTACCTTGCCCCTGGACCGGATGGGCGCCCTCGGCCATGCCTAGGTCGAGGTGGATTCGGGCCGCTTCGGTGCGCAGCTCGAAACCCTTGTCGTGATACAGGTTGACCGAACCGGCCAGGTCGAGCACCTGCGCGTCCTTGCGGTACTCGCCGGACCTGGCGGTCAGCGCGAGCCAAGCGCCGTCCTGGAGCGTGATATCCGCCTTGGGCAGTTCGAGCGTTACCAAATCCTTGTCGCTTTCGGATTGCGTGGCGATATCGGCGGTCACGGAAAAGGGCTGATCCTTCTCGTCGCGGCCCTCGAAACGAGCGTTGAGCATGGTCAGGTTCTCCGCCTGGCTGGGCGCCAGCTTGGAGACGCTCAAGCGGACGTCCTCGACCTCGATCGAAAACCGCGGCCAGGCCACGACCAGGAGAACGAGCGCCGCGGCGGTGGCCGGGAGCAGTACCTTCATGACCCCGACAAAGAGGCTGTAGCGGTTGCTCAGCGACAGCCGTGGCGGCTGATGGCCGGTGCCCTGGTCCCGTCCCGTCGGGTGTGTGCGCCCTTCGGCGCGAGGCGCTTCGCCGCGGCCCCGATTCATTCCCGCGCTACTTTCAGTCTCTTGACCGCGAATTCCGGGCGCCATTTTTCCGGCCCGCGTCCGCTAGGCCACGCCTGCGCGCAGGCAGTCATGGATGTGGACGATGCCGACCGGAGAGCCGTTCTCGACCACGAACAGGCTGGTGATCGGGCGTTCGTTGCGGACCCCGTTCATGACGCCGAGCGCCTCGGTGGCCAGTGCCTGGGTCCGGATGGTCCGCGGCGGACCGGTCATGACCTCGCGCGCCGGCACCGCGAGCAGGCCCGGGTCCATATGCCGGCGCAGGTCGCCGTCGGTGATGATGCCGATCAGGACCCCGCTATCGTCGGTGATGCCGACGCAGCCGAAAGTCCCCTGGGTCATGATCAGGATCGCCTCGGACATTGCAGTGTCGGGTCGGCACAGCGGCAAGACTTCCGGACCATGCATGACGTCAGAGACACGGAGCAGCTTGCGGCCCAAGGCGCCACCGGGGTGTAGGACTTGAAAGTCCTTCTCCGAAAATCCTTTTCGCTTGAGCAAGGCGACCGCGATAGCGTCGCCGAGCGCTATCATCATGGTGGTCGAGGTGGTCGGCGCCAGGCCCATGGGACAGGCCTCCGGCGCCCGCGGCAGCAACAGGGTTACATCGGCGCCCTCGGCCAGCGTCGAACTCGCTTTGGCGGTCATGGCCACCAGCGGGATGCCGAAGCGGCGGGTATAGAGGATGACGTCGTTGAGTTCGGTGGTGTCGCCCGAATTCGACATCGCCAGGACCGCGTCGCCGGGCGCGATCATGCCCAGATCGCCGTGGCTCGCCTCGCCCGGGTGAACGAATTGGGCCGGCGCGCCGGTCGAGGCCAGGGTCGCGGCGATCTTGCGCGCGACGTGGCCGGCCTTGCCCATGCCGGTCACGGTAATGCGCCCGGATACCGTGGCGAGCAAATCCAGCGCGTGGTTGAATTCCCCGCCCAGCGAGGTGGCGAGCGCGTCGAGCCCTGTCGCCTCCAGGCGCAGCACCTGGCGGGCCGCTTCCAGGTCCCGATCGGGATCCTGGTCCACGGCCTGCTCGGCAGGCTCTTCCGGGCGCTGCGGGTCTTCCTGGTTCGGTTGCGGCGTCATGCCCATCTCCGGTTTGGCCCTTCCAGCCTCATGCGTGCCGCCGCGGCGCGGCCGGAACCCCGGCGGCGGCACGTTCGGACCCGACTATAGCAGAAATCCCCGGCCGTTGGGCCAGCCCAGGAAATTGGTATAAGGCTCGCTTAATGGGCGAAGATATCGACATCGGCCCAACCTGCGAGGTCGAGCGCCGCGCGCGCCGGCAGGAACTCGAAGCAGGCGCGGGCCAGCTCGGTCCGACCCTCGCGCTCGATCATCATATCGAGGGCTTCGCGCAGGCGGTGCAGGTAGAACACGTCCGAGGCCGCGTAGCGCAATTGCTCCTCGCTGAGTTCGGCCGCGCCCCAGTCCGAGGACTGCATCTGCTTGGATATCTCAACCCCGAGCAGGTCGCGGCAGAGGTCCTTGAGCCCGTGCCGGTCGGTGAAGGTGCGCGCCAGGCGCGACGCGATCTTGGTGCAGTAGACCGGACCGCAGGTGACGCCGAGATAGTGCTGGATCGCCGCCAGGTCGAAGCGGGCGAAGTGGAACAGCTTGGTGACCTCTGGATCGGCGAGCAGCGCCTTGAGCCTGGGCGCCGAATAGTTGCCGCCGCGGAACTGCACCAGGTGGCAGACCCCGTCGCCGGCGGATAGCTGGATCAGGCACAGGCGGTCGCGCAGCGGATCGAGACCCATGGTCTCGCTGTCCACCGCGACGCTTTTGCCAAAGTCGAGACCGGCCGGCAGGTCGTCGTGATGCAGGTGGTGTTGCAATGCTCTTCGCCCCATGACGTCTGTCCTCATTGGGCCTGGCCGCCGCCGGCCCCATTGGGCCTGGCCGCCGCCGACGGCGACTCGAATGCACCGCCAAGGCCGGGCGCATTCTCGCCAGGGCCGGAGTCCTGTCAAGGCATTGCGCCCGGTATCCCAACGCCGAATTCGGGCTGTCCCGTCCGGTCCGTCCCTTGTATATAGCGGGAAGGTGTTAACCAGACCGGGACAAGCCAATGGCCGAGCGTGTGGTGACAGTCTTCGGCGGGTCCGGATTCATCGGCCGTCATCTCATCGGCCGCCTCGC
>CAXMQD010000151.1:0-4172 GCA_964194965.1 uncultured Acidimicrobiia bacterium
GGGGGCCTTCTTGTCCGAGCAGAAAAGCAGCTACAGCTTTGAAGATCTGCTTGCCTGTGGCCATGGCGATCTGTTCGGTTCCGGCAACGCTCAATTGCCACTGCCGCCGATGCTAATGTTCGACCGCATCACCAAGATCGCGGAGTCCGGCGGCGAGTTCGGCAAGGGCGAGATCGTGGCCGAGTTCGACATCAAGCCGGATCTCTGGTTTTTCAATTGCCACTTCGAGGGCGACCCGGTGATGCCCGGTTGTCTGGGCCTGGATTCGCTGTGGCAGCTGGTCGGCTTCTTCCTCGGCTGGATGGGCGGGCAAGGCCGGGGCCGGGCACTCGGCGTCGGCGAGGTAAAATTTACTCGGATGGTCTTGCCCTCGGCCAAGCTGGTAAGCTACCACCTGAGCCTGAAGCGCGTCATGATGCGCAAGCTGGTGCTGGGAATCGCCGACGGCACCATGAAGGTCGATGGCGATCCGATCTATCAAGCCAAGAATTTGAAGGTCGGCCTGTTCACCACGCCCGAGGCCACCTGAGCCAGGGTCGCTCGAGGACCACAAGATGCGACGTGTCGCCGTTACCGGGCTGGGAGTGGTTTCCAGCATCGGCAACAACAAAGCGGAGGTGCTCGACTCGCTCAAGGCGGGCCGCTCGGGCATCCGTTTCTGCGATACCTATGCCGAGATGGGTTTCCGCAGCCATATCCATGGTGACATCAAGCTCGACGTGGGCGACGTGCTCGACCGCAAGCTGCGCCGCTTCATGGGCGATGGCGCGGCCTTCAATTATATCGCCATGGCCGAAGCGATCGAGGACGCCGGCCTCGACGAGGCCGAGGTCAGCCACGAACGAACCGGGCTGATCGTCGGTTCGGGCGGGCCCTCGACCTCGAACCAGGTCGCCGCCGCCGATATCGCGCGCGAGAAGAGCCCCAAGCGCGTCGGCCCCTACATGGTGCCGCGCTGCATGTCGAGCACCAACTCGGCCAACTTGGCGACCGCTTTCAAGATCAAGGGTTTGAGCTATTCGATTTCCTCGGCCTGTTCCACGAGCGCGCACTGCATCGGCAACGGCTACGAACAGATCCAAATGGGCAAGCAGGACATCGTGTTTGCCGGCGGCGGCGAGGAGGTGCACTGGTCGCTGACCGTTTTGTTCGACGCCATGGGCGCGCTGTCGAGCAAGTACAACGACACGCCCGAACGCGCCTCGCGCGCTTACGACAAAAACCGCGACGGCTTCGTGATCGCCGGCGGCGGCGGCGTGGTGGTGCTCGAGGAACTCGACCACGCGCGCGCGCGCGGCGCCAAGGTTTACGCCGAAGTAGTCGGCTACGGCGCGACCTCCGACGGCGTCGACATGGTCGCGCCCTCGGGCGAGGGCGCGGTGCGCTGCATGCGCCAAGCGCTCGCCGGACTCGGCAATACCAAGATCGATTATATCAACGCTCACGGCACTTCGACCCCGGTCGGCGACATCATCGAGCTCAATGCCATGCGCGAAGTGTTCGGCGCCGACGTGCCGCGGGTCAGCTCGACCAAGTCATTGACCGGACACGCTCAGGGCGCCGCGGGGGTGCACGAGGCGATCTACTCCTTGCTCATGCTGGAGCACGACTTCCTGTCCGCCTCGGCCAACATCGAGGATCTCGATCCCGAAGCCGAGGGCGTGCCGCTGGTGCGCGCGCGCGAAGACGACGCGGGCTTGGATTGCGTGATGTCGAATAGTTTCGGGTTCGGCGGCACCAACGCGACCCTCGCATTCCGGAGGTTCGAACGTTGAGTCGGGAGGCCAAAGCCCGGCCCGCCGGGACCGGGACAGCCAAAACGGGGACCGCCGAGACGGCGGCGGAGGCGGAAATGCCCAAGCTCCCCTCGCCATCGATGGCCGGCAAACGTGGTCTGATCATGGGGGTCGCCAACGATCGCTCGATCGCCTGGGGCCTGGCCAGATCCCTGCACGGCCGCGGCGCCGAGCTTGCCTTCACCTATCAGGGCGAAGCCTTCGGCAACCGGGTGCGGCCCCTTGCCGAATCCGTCGGATCCGAGCTGGTGCTGCCTTGCGACGTGGCGCGCGAGGGCGAGGTCGCGGCGGTCTTCGATCAACTCGGCCAATCCTGGGGCGGTCTCGACTTCGTGGTCCACGCACTCGCCTTCTCCGACAAGGAGGAGCTCAAGGGCCGCTACCTGGACACCAGCCGCGCCAACTTCGCGCGCACGCTCGAAATCTCCTGCTTCTCGTTCACCGAGATCGCGCGCCGGGCGGCGCCGCTGATGAGCGCGGGCGGCAGCCTGCTCACGCTTACTTACCTGGGCGCCGAACGGGTCACGCCCAACTACAACGTCATGGGGGTCGCCAAGGCGGCGCTGGAGACCAGCGTGCGCTATCTGGCGGTCGATCTGGGTGAGCGCGGCATCCGGGTCAACGCGATCTCGGCCGGGCCGATGCGGACGCTGGCCGGGGCCGCGATCGCCGATGCGCGCTTCGTCTATCGTTGGAGCCGGGATCATGCACCGCTCGCGCGCAACGTGCTCTTGGAGGAGGTCGGCAACGCCGGGCTCTACCTGCTCTCCGACCTTGCGCGCGGGGTCACCGGCGAAATCCACCACGTCGACGCCGGCTACAACACCATCGGGATACCGTCGCCCAGACGCTTGAAGCGGGACGACTAAGGGCCGGAGGCCCCCCGTTAAGCTCTTATAACATCTACAAAAAACGCCAATTAATGGGGACAGTCCTCTTTAATTGGCCCCCCTTAATTGGCCGCCCTTACCTCAGCGCTTCGGCGATCGTGTCCGGCCTATCGGTGATGATGCAGTCGACGCCGAGGCGGATCAGGCGCCGGGCTCTATTTGGATCGTTGATCGTGAAGGCGGCGAGTTGGTAGCCGGCGCGCTTGACCTTGGCCGAGGTCTTGGCCCGGAGCCGCAGGCCGCGCAGGTGCAGGCTGGCGCATTGCAGGTTCTCGGCGGTGGCCTCCCAGTCCCGCGGCAGACGCCAGGCGATGAGCGCGCGCGGCAACGCGGGTGCGCGATCGCGCACGACCGCCAGCGCCTTGCGGCTGAAACTGCTGATCAACGGACCGGACCGGTGCCCCGGCCAATGGCGCGCGATCGTCTCGACCACCGCCGCCGCGGTCGCCGCGTCGCGGCGCGGGGTCGGCTTGATTTCGATGTTGGGCGTGAGACCGAGCTCGACCGCCAACGCCAAGGCCTGTTCCAGAGAGGGAATCGGCTCGCCGCTGAAACCGGGCCCGAACCAGGCGCCGGCATCGAGCTTGGCGAGCTCGGCGAACGGCGTCCGCGCCATCGCCACCTTACGGCCGGTGATGCGCTCCAGATTGTCGTCGTGGAACAGCACCGGCACGCCGTCGCCACTCAGCATGACGTCGAACTCGATCCAACTCACGCCCATGGCGGCGGCGGCGCGCAGGCCGGCCAGGGTGTTCTCCGGCGCGACCCCGGCCGCCCCGCGGTGGCCCATGACGCGTGGTAGCGTGAGCGACGGGCTTGATCTTATCGAGGTTTCGCGATCGGGAGTGGGGCGGCCGAAATCACGCCGGCCGCCCGCACGCAAAGCGATCATCTGCGCCTCGGATGAACGAGGGCGCTGCGAACGCTAGCTGGCTTCGGCTTCCGCCTTGCCCTCCAAGTCCTCGCCGGTCGCCTGGTCGACCCGCTTCATCGACAGCTTGACCTTGCCGCGGTCGTCCATGCCGATGACCTTAACCCGGACCTCCTCGCCCTCCTTGACCACGTCACCGACCGTGCGCACCCGCTGCGGGGCCAGCTCGGAGATGTGGACCAGGCCGTCGCGCGGGCCCAGGAAATTCACGAAGGCGCCGAAGTCCATGATCTTGACCACCTTGCCCTTGTAAATGACGCCGACCTCGGGCTCGGCGGTGATCGAACGGATCCATTCGATGGCGGCCTCGCCCTGGCTTTGGTCGACGGCCGCGACCTTGATGGTGCCGTCGTCCTCGATGTCGATCTTGGCGCCAGTGGTCTCGCAGATCTCGCGGATCACCTTGCCGCCGGTGCCGATCACTTCGCGGATCTTGTCCTTGGGGATGGTGATCACGGTAATCCTGGGCGCGTGGTCGGACACGCCATCGCGGGCATGATCCAACGCCTTGGACATTTCGCCCAGGATGTGCAGGCGCCCGTCGCGCGCCTGGTT
>CAXMQD010000152.1:0-1593 GCA_964194965.1 uncultured Acidimicrobiia bacterium
CGGGCGCAAAGCGCGAGCATCATGTCCTTGGCCACGACCCCGCGCCCGAGGCTGCCGGACCAGCGCAGGCGGATCGTCTCCGGCACCCGGATCCAAGTTTCGCCGGTCGCGACCACGCCGGCCATGTCGGTCGCGCCGATGCCGAACATGAAACAACCGAAGGCGCCAGCGGTGCAGGAATGGCTGTCGCCACCGACCACGAACATGCCGGGCCGCAGATGCCCGCGCTCGGGCAGCACGATGTGGCAGACGCCCTGCATGTCGTGGAAATTGCGCACCCCCGCGGCGGCGACCCAGTCCCGGGTCAGTTTTTGGATCGCCGCCGAGGCGGGATCGAAGGCGGGCACGAAATGATCGGTGATCACCACCAGCCGATCCGGGTCCCAGACCCCGACGCCCAAGCGTTCGAGCATGGGTTTCAGGCGGCGCGGGCCGCTCGAATCGTGGACCATGGCGAGATCGACCCGGCAGGTCACGATCTCGCCGGGCGTGACCGATGCGCGACCCGCGGCGCGGGCGACGAGCTTCTCGGCGAGGGTCTGGGCCGCGAGGGTCTGGGCCGCGAGGGTCTGGGCCATGGTGTAGCGCCCTAACTCGCGGCCGGCTCGGTCTTGCCGGTCAGGCAGACCGGACAGACGCAAGAGCTTTTGCCGGTGCGTATGATGAAGTCCTCCCAGTCGAAGTTGCGCTCGACCTTGAGGCACCAGCAATCCGGCGGCCCATCGCAGTTGAATGTTCGCGCGCAGTTTGGGCAACCAACACCCGCTTGCGCCGCCGGTTCCTGAGAGTCCATGCCACCTCGGCCGTTCGCGTCGATACCGATCGCACTATAGTCCAAGCATGTCGCGCGCGCACCGGCAAGAAGCATGCGATATCGACCCCGTCCCTGCGCTTGGCAGCATGGGTGCGATCTGCCATGAATAGTCTGGTTACGGGACTGCGGTGGGGTGCGCCGGCACGCCCTTGAAATGGTTACGAAAATCAGCCAATAGGCCCCAGGGAGGAAACCAGCCGAGACCCGCGAGACATGGCACGACCTTTGCTCAGCGTCGAGAACCTGCGCATCGAGTTCCCGACCCGTCACGGTACGCTGGTGGCGATCGACGACGCCTCGTTTCACATCGAGGAGGGCGAAATCCTGGGCGCGGTTGGCGAATCGGGGGCCGGCAAGTCGATTACCGGCATGTCGATCATCGGACTGCTCGACCCGCCCCGCGCCACCCCTATACGCGCATGCTGCTCGATGCGATCCCGGATTTGGAGATGTCGGGCCGGGCCCGCATCCCGGTCGCCGGCGAGGTCCCGGATCCGATCGACCCGCCGACGGGCTGCACCTTCCACCCGCGCTGCCCCCACGCGAACGAACGCTGCCGAAGCGAGGCGCCGGAGACCATCACAGTCGACGGCATCCGCCTCGCCTGCCACGGCGTCGAGGAGGGGCGAATCGCGGACATACGGTCACAAAAACTTGAAAAGTAGTATTTCTCAAAAGTGCCATAAGATAATTGACTGTTGTCAGCCGATAACAAAGGGCGCGACCAGTGGGCGACCGTCGGATCCAAGCGTGACGAGAAGGTAATTTTCTGCCTATAC
>CAXMQD010000153.1:0-11167 GCA_964194965.1 uncultured Acidimicrobiia bacterium
TCGATCCGACTGGGGCAGCGACCTCTACGCCGGCGTCCGCTCGACTCTCAACACCGGACGCCGCCAAGGCCTCTCTGCCTTCCAGGCAATCCAAGCCGCCATCAACGGCCAACCGCTGCTCGGACCGGGTTGAGTAGTTACCTTTTTTCTTCCTGTGGTTTGAATTTTTTAGGTTCTTGAACGCCAAATTGCGAAAGGTCATTCGAGTTATGAAGGGTAAATCGATTTTAATTGGAGTTATTGCATTAGCTGCCAGCTATCCCATAGCCACGGGCGACTTTCGCCTTGTTGGGCTCAAATATAGGGTGTTGGCAGTCGCAGAAATAGCCGCAGAACGCGCGGAAGGTGTCGGGAAAGACATTTACGAATATATCGATGGGGCTCAGCCGCAATCGACCAAGGAAGCCAAGGCAATTGATAGGGACGAGATACAGATATCCCAAGACAACTAAATTCTTTCGAGAAATGGCCGTCATCGTATTGCCGCGCTTTTCCCGAACCCAAAGCCCGAAATTCATGGAACCACGGCGGCTCGACACAGGCCGAATCTGGACGTTACCCGTGGCAAGGTGAGGCGCCAAGTCACCACCCTCGGCTTGCTGCCGCGTTCCAAACTGCCCGGGCATTTTTGAGCCGGCCTGCCGCGACGCCATTCGCAACAGCACTGTCTTTTTATTGGGAAAAGTCAGACGGCGGCTTTTTCCTTATCAGGCGTCGACGGCCCCATCGAGGTCGCACCCGCGAAGCCCGTAAACCTGCCGGAAGGGTCAATGCCGGGACATGTCGATGACCAGGTTGTCCAGGCAGGAGCGTAGGCTAACCCATGCCAAGAATCCCGCGCGACTATCGGTTTTCCGCCTTAAGTGGTGTTGCGCCTGGTAATAAATATCGCGGATGTTTGACGGACTCACGCCGAGGCGGTCCAAGCGTTCGTCGACCTGCGCCGCGCAGTGTGTCGGAGCCGCTTCGGCCGGCAGGGTCGGCAAGAGACTCCCCCCCCAGCGCGAGGCCAATTTCGACAATGGAATTCATTGGGAAGTCTAGTTCCGAGCGCAGCCGATAGAAGCAGGTCCCGGCGCGCGCGGCCGATACGGTTAGCAGAACCCCAGCGGCAGAAAAGCGAAGCGGCAATCCAGCGCACCGCTTATCACAATCAAGATGATCACGACGACAAGCGCCAAAATCTTGAGCAACCCCGTGTCCGTGGCCGGGCGGTAAGGGTTGAGGGCGCGCTTGCGCCGCCGTTTTCGCATGTCGTCCGTCCTCGCCGTTTACCAGCAGGCCCCTGCACAACGCGTCCGGAAATCATTAACCCAGGTCGCGGATTCCGGCAAAGGAAACATCGGCTCCGTGTTCGGCGCTATCCAGCGCGGCACCGGATACAGTAAGCCTTACTATATAACCAATGACTATGGTGTTAATAAAATTTGGGAGTATGAATAATATAGATCATTATTAACTGTAAAACTTTACTATAAAATATTTTAGTGCAATTTATTATTTAATTATGCTATAGAGTGTTTGGGAGTGCATGTTGCATTCGCGCCGTTGTCGGGGGCCATTCCGGTCCGCTTCCAGCGACGCGCCTGGGTAATTTACCGCGTGGCTTCCGCCGGGCTTAATTGGAATGTGCCGGCACGCTGAACCACCAGGGGAGGAGTTTGAAACGATGATCGGAAAGACCCTGACATTAACCTCGGCCGGTCTGGCGGTCGGTCTTGCGGCCACCTTGCTGTGGCCGGCGGCAGTTGCGGCCGGGACCGGTTCTTGGCAGCAGGAGCGGGCGGCGGCGGTTGCGGCCTACGGCGCCGGCAACTACGACATTGCCGAGGCGCGGCTGCTCGACGCCATCGATCGGGCAAAGTCCTTCGGGCCGAACGATCCGCGCTTGGCGGCGACGCTGAACGACCTGGCGTTGACCTATTTTCGCCTCGGCCGCTACACCGAGGTGGAACCGCTGCACAAGCGCGCGCTCGAGATCCGCGAGCGCATTTACGGCATCGACGACCCCAAGGTCGCCGCCATCCTCAACGATTTGGCGTTCCTCTACGTTGCTCAGGGACGTACCACCGAGGCTGGCCGGCTCCACGGGCGCGCATTGGCGATCCGCGAGAAGGCCTATGGGCCGGCGCATCCCGTGGTCGCCGAGAGCCTCAACAATATTGGCGGGCTCTATCTCGAGCTGGATCGCTATGCCGAGGCCGAGGCGTATTATATTCGGGCGCTGGGTATCGTCGGCGAATCGCTCGGCGAGTCCCATCCCTTCACTATGGCCAGCTTGAACAACCTGGCCGCGGTTTACGACGAACAGGGCCGCTACAGTGAGGCCGAGCCGCTCTACAGAAAAGCGCTGGGGATCGGCGAGGCGACCCTGGGCGAGCATCCGCAGGTCGCGGCCAACCTTAATAACCTGGCGCTTCACTACGACGCCCAAGGCAAGCTTGACGACGCCGAGCCGCTTTACCTGCGGGCGCTCAAAATTACGCGCAAGACCCTCGGCGCGGAGCACCCGGATGTGGCCACAAATCTGGACCATCTGGGCATGCTTTACGCCACCCAGCGCAAATTCAACCTGGCCGAATCCCATTATCGTCAGGCGATTGAGATCCGCCGGGCCAGACTGGGTGCGGCCCATGTCCTGGTTGCGCAGAGCTTGGAGCGCTATTCCCTGCTGCTGACGGAAATGGGCCGGGTCGCCGAAGCCCAACGGGCGCGGGCCCAGGCGGCTTCGATCCGGGTCAAGGCCGCCCAGGCCAACCGGGTCGAAATTGTCGACGAAGCCCCCAAGGGCAAGCCGGCGGTCAAATCGATCGTCACCTCGGGCTGAAGCCCAAGACAAAGGGGCGCGCGCGGTCCGAATAGTGGCCGCGCGCGCCTTTTATTTTAGAATCGCCCAGCCCGCCCGAGAGGGTCTCAGGCCTCCGCCCGCATCCAATCCTGGTATTCTCGCCAAGTGCCGCCATGCGGGTGTTTGGCCAGCACCCGGTGGACGTGATGGTGCACCGTCGCGGCGCGTGCCAACAGGCCATCGAAAGACCTGCCCCGGACGTGGCGCCAGAACAGAACCAAAAGCGCCGCCACCAATAAATAGAGCAGATATCCAGAGGTCACGGTCGTCATCCGTCGCCGCAGGGCCAGCTTGTCGGGGTCTTGATGTCGGCGGGAAGCTTGGTCTCGCCGTTCCCGCAGGCGATTTCGATCTGTTCCTGGGTCAGCCCGCTCGCGTCCGAGAGATCGGCGCCCTCGAATCGGGTCAACAGCATGTAGGCTCCGGCCAGATTGACACCATCCAGCACAACGCCCGTGAATTTGGCGCGCGCGAGGTAGGCATAGACCAGATTGGCGCCGCTCATTTGCGCATCGATGAAAATGGCGCGGCCGACCTCTGCCTTGCTGAGATCGGCGCCGGTGAGGTTGGCGCCTTCCAGATTTGCGCGCGGCAGTTCCGACTTGCTGAGATTGACCTCGGAAAGGTTGGCGCCCTGGAACTCGGTGCGGTCGCCCCGGACCTTGGTCATGTTGGCGCCCGAAAGATCGGCGCCGTGCAGCCGCGTCCGCGCGAGATTCGCTTGCATCAACTTGGCGCCGGCCAGTTTCGCATCGGTCATGTCGGATTCACTGAGGTCGGTGCGCTCCAGGACCGCACCGGAGAGGTCCGCCGCGCGCAGGATCAGGCGTTCTTTCTCGCAGCGGGTCCAGTCGACCCCGGGTTTCGGCCGGTCGCGGCACTTGGCCATCGCCTGCGGCACCTCTAAGACGAAGATCAAGGCGAACGTCAGCCCGAGGCGCATCAAATTCTTGGGAATTGGCATGGAAGACCTACCGGAACCATCATGGGGGCCACAATGTTAACCAGTTCCTCGAGGTGAGAAAAGCCGCTTGGATCGCAGTCTCGGTAAATTTAATAGGCAGCTTTGATCGGTTTGCCGCGCAGCCGGTGGCCGCGTCGCGGTCCTTAGCCTGCGCGCTTACCGAAGCGGCGAGCCGAGTGCTCTAGCGCTTGGCGACGGTTTTGGCGGATACTGTGGGCCGCAGCCAGACCAGGCTGAGACCCAGTAAACCGAAGACGATACCGGTCGGCGCGGCAGTCGCGGCGATGGTGGCCTCGGACAGACCGAAGACCACGCCGACGACGGCGATTAGCAAGCCGGCCAGTATCGCACCGGCATAACCCCATACGACTGATTTGACGATCTTACCCATAATAAGTCCCCGTATCAGCTCAACGCACCGCAACTCCCATAAACATACTTTTAATAAAATTTTAGCAGTTTGTCAATCAATTTCAATATGTTAACCAATGGTCTTAATAAGATTTTGGAGCCACGCCGTGCACCAGGTGGCCCCGGGCGGCCCGGGGCGGCCCTGGGCGGCGCGCGGCAAGGTGTCATGGAACGATCGCACCTTGCTATCGGCGCCTGGGCACGGCGGCCCAACTGGCCAAACCAACAAATCCGCTCAAAACCTCTATTCGGTATTGGGGAAGAACCGTCCCGTACCGGCGCTGCGCCCGAGGCTGTAACGGTCGATCGCCACCGCCTTGATCAGGGCGTAAACCTGGGATCCCGGCGCCAATCCGAGCTCGTGCAGCGAGCGCCGCGTAATTCGGGCCCAGAGCGCGGCGCCGCCTGCGTCGAGGCGCAGGTCGACCTGGGGGCCTTCCTCGGTGCCGATATCGCTCACGGTGCAAGGCAAGGCGTTGAGAATGCTGGTGCTCTCTGGCCGCGTCAGGGCGAGCGAGACATCGCGGGCGCGAATGCGCAGGCGTAATTCGGCGCCGTGGGGCAGGTCGAGTTTCGGCACCACAAGATGGCCGCCGGCGAAGCTCAGTTTGGTCAGGGCGAAGTCCGCGTCCTGTCCCTCGACCCGTGCCTCCAGCACGGCACCGGCCTCAAAGCGCCCGGTGAGGGGCCGCAGATCGAGTCGGCTGGTCAGTTCGTCGAGCGGGCCAACCGCTTTGACCCGACCTTCGGACATCAGCACCATGACGTCCGCCAGCCGAACGATTTCGGGCATGGCGTGGCTGACGTAGATGATCGGGATGGTCAGCTCGTCGCGCAGGCGTTCGATGAACGGCAGGATCTCGTCCTTGCGCGCCTGATCGAGTGCGGCCAGGGGTTCGTCCAAGAGCAGCAAGCGCGGATTGGCCAAGAGCGCTCGGCCGAGCGCGACCCGCTGCTTCTCTCCACCCGACAGGTCGTGGGGCCGCCGCTCGAGCAGCGCCTCCAGGCCAAGCAGCTCGACAATTTGATCCAACTGGATACGCCGTTCGTCGAGTGGCGCGCGGCGCAGACCGTAACTCAAATTGGCGCGCACGCTCATATGCGGGAACAGGCGGCCCTCCTGAAACACGTAGCCCATGCGCCGGCGTTCGGGCGGCAAGTCGAGGCCACGGCGCGAGTCAAACAAAGGTACGCCCGCGATCTCGATGCGGCCGGAGTCCGGCCGCGACAGGCCGGCCAGCATGTTGATCAAGCTGGTCTTGCCGGCGCCCGAACGGCCGAACAGCGCAACGATGCCGTCGCTCGCGCAGGAGAATTCGGCATCGATTTGGAAGGTACCCAGGCGCTTGGCGACGGCGACGACGAGCATGGCTAGGTTCCATTGCGGGCGCGTAGGCGGCGCGCCGCGTATTCGGAGGCCGCGAGTGCGGCCAGCGACAGGGCGACCGATAGCGCGGCCAGGCGCAGTGCGGCGTCCTCGCCGCCCGGAGTCTGGGTTAGGGTGTAGAGCGCCAGCGGCAGGGTCCGGGTTTCGCCGGGAATGTTGGCGGCGAAGGTGATGGTGGCACCGAACTCGCCCAGACTGCGCGCGAATCCCAGCAGCGCGCCGACCACGATGCCCGGCGCCATCAGCGGCAGGGTGATGGTCAGGAATACGCCGAACGGGCGTGCGCCGAGGGTGCGCGCCGCCGCCTCCAGGCGCCGGTCGACGCCTTCCAACGACAGGCGCATGGCGCGTACCATGAGCGGGAAGGCCATGACCGCCGCCGCGAGCGCCGCGCCCTCCCAGGTGAACGGCAGTCCGATGCCGAATAAATCGTAGAGCAGCCGGCCGAGCGGCCCCTCGCGGCCCAATAACACCAGCAGCAAGTAACCGACCACCACCGGCGGCAGCACCAGAGGTAGGTGGACGACCGCGTTGAGCGCGGACTTGCCGATAAACTCCCGGCGCGCCAGCAGCCAGGCCACCAGCAGCCCGGCGGGCAGGCTGGTCAACACCGACCACAGCGCGACCCGCAGACTCAGGGTCAGCGCCTCCACCTCCAAGGGCGAAACGGTCAGCATCGAATTCAGCCCCGGCCGCCCGGCGCGCTGAATCCCTGGGACTCGAAAAGGTCCCGCGCTTGGAGAGTCTGCAAGAATTCATAAAAGGCCAGGACTTCGGGCCGGCCGCGCCCGGCGATTACCGCCAGCGGATAGACGATGGCGGGGTGGCTTTCGGCGGGGAACCTGCCAACGACCCGGACGCGCGCGGCGCCGCGAACGTCGCTGGCATAGACGATTCCGACCGCTGCCTCACCGCGATCGACCATGGCGAGCGCGGCGCGGACGTCGCCCAGGTAAGCGACCCGCGCCGCCACCGACCGCCAAACCCCGAGCTCCGTCAGCGCCGCCTTGGCGTAGATCCCGGCCGGCACGTGGGCCGGGTCGCCCATGGCCAGGCGGCGGTCATCGAGGACCTCGGCGAGCGGAAAGCCGGGCCCCACTTCAATCTCCACCGAACTTCGTTTCGGCACGATCAGAACCAGGGCGTTGCCGAGCAGGTCGATCCGGGAGCCGGGTTCGAGAACCCCGCGACCTTCCACTTCGTCCATCCAGGCCGCATTGGCCGATAGGTAGAGATCGGCCGGCGCACCCTGGGCGATCTGGCGCGCCAAGGTGGAGGAGGCGGCGAACACGGTCCGTACCCTGCCGCCGCCGCCTGCCTCGTAAGCGCGCGCCACCGCGGCCACCGCCTCGAACGTGCTCGCCGCCGCGAACAAGGTCACGGGCGGTTCCGCGCGCGGCGCCCCGAAGGCAAGGAGGGTCGCCGTCAGGAGGGCCGTCGAGAAAACGGCGGCCATGCCGGTGCGGCGCAACGGGATCACGAAGGCTCTCCGCCCCCAGGGCCGCCCCTTTTGCCGCCCCCAGGACCGACCTTGCCGCCGTAGAGCGTTTCGGGATCGGCGGTGACCGGCAGGATCTCCTCCAACCCGCCGTCCGGCCGCAGCGCTCGGAAAAAACAGCTACGCCGCCCGGTGTGGCAAGCGACCCCGGTCTGCTCGACGCGCAGCAGCAAGGTGTCGCCGTCGCAGTCGACGCGGAGTTCGACCAGGTGCTGGGCCTGGCCCGAGACCTCGCCCTTGCGCCACAACGCGCCGCGCGAACGCGACCAGTAGCAGACCCGGCCGGTGGCCAAGGTTTCAGCCAGAGCGGCGCGGTTCATCCACGCGACCATCAAGACCTCGCCGGTATCGTGCTGCTGGGCGATCGCCGGCACCAAGCCGGCCGCGTCGAAGACCACGGCCGCGGCCACCGCCTCGGGCAGTGCGGGTTGCTCGTTCATGAAGCACCTCCTTCCGAGACGACCCGGAGGCGCCCAAAGCCGGCCTCGAGGTCGGCAATCAGATCCTTCGGGTCCTCCAGGCCGATGTGGAAGCGGAGCAGGGGCCCCGGCGGCAGCCAGTTGGTGGCGGTGCGAATTCCGGTCACATCGGTCGGGCGCACCAGACTCTCGAAGCCGCCCCAACTAACCCCCATGGAAAACAGCTCGAGCCCGTCCAGCATCGCCGTCACGGCTTCTTTCGGGCAGGGCCCCAGCGCGACCCCGAACAGGCCCGAAGCGCCGGTGAAATCGCGGCGCCAGAGCGCGTGACCCGGGTTGCCGGGCAACGCCGGGTACAAAACCCGCGCCACCTCCGGCCGGCTCTGGAGCCAGGTCGCGACCTCGAGCGCATTTCTGTGATGGCGGGCCATGCGCAGCGACAAGGTGCGCAGGCCGCGCAACGCCAGATAGACGTCGTCGGGCGCCGCCGAGTGACCGAGTTGGACCGCGGTACGGCGCAGCGCCTCGTAGTGTTTCTCGCGGGTCACGACCATGCCGAGCATGGCGTCGGCGTGACCGACGATATACTTGGTCGCCGCCTGGATCGAGACGTCGACCCCGTGGGCGAAGGGTTTGAAGTAGAGCGGGGACGCCCAGGTGTTGTCGAACACCACCACCAGGCCGGCCCGATGGGCGGCGGCCGCGATGGCGGGCACGTCCTGGACCTCGAAGGTAACCGAGCCGGGAGATTCAAGGTAGACCAGGCGGGTGTTCGGGCGGATCAGCTCGGCGATGCCGGCGCCGATCAGGGGGTCGAAATAGCTGGCCTCGACCCCGAAGCGCCCAAGCAGTTCATCGGTGACGTGACGCGCCGGTTCGTATGCTGAATCGGTGACCAAGATGTGGTCGCCGGCGCGCAGGAAGGTCAGTAGCGTGCAGGTGATGGCGGCCAAGCCCGTGGACATGGCGATGGCGCCGTAACCGCCTTCGAGCTCGGCCACGGCGCTTTCCAAGGCGAAGGTGGTCGGCATGCCGTAGCGGCCGTAGTAGAGCGTGCCCTTGTCGAACTTGCCTGCCGCCGCGGCCTCGAATTCGGCGACCGTCTCGAAGGCTAGAGTGGAGGCATGGTAGACGGGTGGGTTGACCGCGCGGTTCTGGCGCGCTGGGTCGCGGCCCAGGCGGGTCAGCAGGGTATCCGCTCCCAGTTTGGACTCTGCCTTCATTATTTTTTTTACTCCCGCGCCTCGCTACGACCTCCGCCGCTCCTGGTTTACCCGCTGTTTCCGGTCCGGGCCAGCCATCCGTGCGAGACCGGGGCGAGACCGGGGCGAGACCGGGGTGAGACCGGGGCGAGACCAGGGCAAGATCGGACCAAGATCGGGCCGGAACGCCGGGGTCGCGCCGGCCACCCGGAATCCGGCCCGAAACAACACCGAATCCGCTTCTGGCGGCGGATTTCAGCCGATTCGGCGGCTCAACCGGCGACGCGGCCCGCGAAAATATTAACTGGAATTCGCGAGCCCTGTTGCCTTTTCACCGCCGAATGCTACAAATGTTGGTATCCTAATGAGCGTAGCCTCGGGAATCAGGCTCTAAGGCCTGAGAGTTTCTTCCGGGTAGCGCTCGTAGAACATAAATAAGACGAGCAACAGGGGAGGTTTCTCGATGAAAATCACAAAATTTGTGCTTGCCGCGGGCGTGGCAAGCGTGGTGTCCACGGCGGCCTATGCGGGTACGCTTGAAGACGTCAAGGCGCGCGGCGTGCTGCGTTGCGTCGTCAGTACCGGCATCGCCGGCTTCGCTTACCCGGACGCAAACGGCGTTTGGAAAGGCTTCGACATCGATTTCTGCCGTGCGACCGCGGCGGCGGTTCTGGGAGATTCCGGTAAGATCAAGACGGTCAGCTCGACCGGCAAGACCCGGTTCACCCTGCTGAACTCGGGTGAGGGCGATGTGCTGTGGCGGAATACCACCGTCACCTTCTCCCGCGATGTCGGCGTGAAGCTCCGGTTCCACGGCATCAACTACTATGACGGCCAGGGCTTCATGGTGAGCAAGTCGCTTGGCGTCAAGAGCGCCACCGAACTCGACGGCGCTTCGATCTGCATCCAGACCGGCACGACGACCGAGCTCAACTTGGCCGATTACTTCCATGCCAATAGCATGAAGTACGAGGCCGTGCCGATCGAGACCAACGACGAGGCCCGGCAGAATTACGTAGCCGGGCGATGCGACGTCTACACCACCGATGCCTCGGGCCTGGCCTCGACCCGGTCGACGTTCACGGATCCGGATAATCACGTAGTCCTGCCCGAGATCATCTCGAAGGAGCCCCTCGGCCCGGCCACCCGTCACGGTGACGACCAGTGGTCCGACATCATCACTTGGGTTCTCAACGCGACGGTTACGGCCGAAGAAAAGGGCGTCACCAGCGCCAATGTCGATTCGATGAAGAGTTCCAAAGATCCCGAGATTCTGCGCCTCTTGGGCGTCGAAGGGAACCAGGGTGAAGAGTTGGGCCTCGGCAAGGATTGGGCCTACAACATCATCAAATCCGTCGGCAATTACGGCGAAATCTTTGAGCGCAATATCGGCGTGAACACGCCTATTGGGCTTGAGCGTGGCCTCAATGCCCTGTGGACGAACGGCGGTCTTCAGTATTCACCTCCGTTCCGTTGATATAACGGCGAATCGCCGACCAAGTTGGAAGCGCGCCGGCACCCTCGCGGGGTCCGGCGCGCTTTCTTGTTTCTTGCATTTCCGAGCCAGTTATTATTAGCTTACCGGGTTGGATAGAGAAGCCCTGAACAGGAACATCGTCCGCCATGGCCGCAATCTCCGAGACCGGACCCGACACACGCAGCGCGATCGCGCGCCTTTGGAGCAACAAGGAAGCCCGGTCCGTCATCATCCAGATCGTGACGCTGACGCTGATTTTCGCCGTTCTTGCGCTCCTCCTCCGCAACGTCGTCATCAACCTCGAAAGGGTCGGAAAAGAATTTAGTTTCGGCTTCTTTTTTACGCCTGCCGCTTACGATATTACGTTTTCACCGTTTATCGAATACAGCTCACGCTCCACCCATCTGCGGGCCGCCGTCGTCGGCATTCTCAACACCCTGCTGGTCGCCGTATGCGGCATCATTCTGGCGACGATCATGGGCTTCACCATGGGCGTCCTCAGGCTGTCGTCGAACTGGCTGGTAAGCCGCATGGTTTATTGTTTTTTGGAATTCACCCGCAATATTCCAGTCCTTTTGCACATTCTGTTCATTCACGGTTTGGTGGTGACTCTGTTGCCGGTGCCCAAGCTGGCGATGAATTTCAATGATTCATTCTTCCTCTCGAACCGGGGGTTCTTCTTTCCCCAACCGGTTTGGGAATCGGGGTCCGGGGTCGTCGCGGCGGCCTTGGTGCTCTCGATCGTATTCGTTTATTTCTTCAGGCGCTGGGCGAAAAAAACCCAGGAGGAGACGGGCCGGATTTACCCTGTATTCTTGATATCGATCGGGGCGATCACGGGGCTGACCGGGCTCGCTTTCCTGGTCGCGGGCATGCCGCTGTCTTGGTCAATTCCCGCGCTGAAAGGGTTCAATTTCAAGGGCGGGTTGGCGATCAGGCCCGAGTTCATCGCCCTGTGGCT
>CAXMQD010000154.1:0-7230 GCA_964194965.1 uncultured Acidimicrobiia bacterium
CGCGCTGATCGACGTCGGATTGAAATCCGAGGGCCGGGTCGCGCTCAAGGAATTCAACGAGGCCGGCCAGTCCGCCGAACTCAAGGTCGGCGATGAAGTCGAGGTTTACCTCGATCGCATGGAGAACAAAAACGGCGAGGCGGTGTTGTCGCGCGAGAAGGCGCGGCGCGAGGAGGCCTGGACTCAACTGGAGAAATCCTTCAACGACAGCGGCCGGGTCACCGGCGTCATCTTCGGCCGGGTCAAGGGCGGTTTCACCGTCGATTTGTCCGGTGCGGTCGCCTTCCTGCCGGGCAGCCAAGTCGACATCCGCCCGGTGCGCGACGTGAGCCCACTGATGGGTACGCCGCAACCGTTCCAGATTCTCAAGATGGACCGCTCGCGCGGCAATATTGTGGTTTCGCGGCGCGCGGTACTCGAGGAGACCCGGGCCGAGCAACGCTCGGAGCTGATCGCCGGACTCAAGGAGGGCCAGGTGCTCGAGGGCGTGGTCAAGAATATCACCGACTACGGCGCCTTCGTCGACCTGGGCGGCGTCGACGGGCTGCTCCATGTCACCGACATCTCCTGGAAGCGGGTCAACCACCCGACCGATGCATTGTCGATCGGCCAACAAGTCAACGTCCAGGTAATCCGTTTCAACCCGGAGACCCAGCGCATCAGCCTGGGCATGAAACAGCTCGAGGCCGATCCCTGGGAGGGCGTGGCCGCGAAATATCCGATCGAGGCCAGATTCACCGGCCGGGTCACCAACATCACCGACTACGGCGCCTTCGTCGAGCTCGAAGCCGGGGTCGAGGGCTTGGTCCACGTCTCCGAGATGTCCTGGACCAAGAAAAACGTGCATCCGGGCAAGATCGTTTCGACCAGCCAGGAAGTCGAAGTCATGGTACTCGACGTCGACGAGCAGAAGCGCCGGATCAGCCTGGGCCTCAAGCAGTGCGGCTCCAACCCCTGGGACGGCTTCGTCGAGAGCCACGCGGCCGGCTCGGTGCTCGAGGGCGAGATCAAGAACATCACCGAGTTCGGCCTATTCGTGGGCCTGCCCGGCGATATCGACGGCATGGTTCATTTCTCCGATCTCGACTGGCAGTTGCCGGGCGAGGAGGCGGTCAAAAAGCACACGAAGGGCGACACCGTCACGGTCAAGGTACTCGACGTCGACGTCACCAAGGAGCGCATCAGCCTCGGCATCAAACAACTCTCCGAGGATCCCTTCGCGAACGCCGTTAAGGATATCAAGAAGGGCACGGTAGTCACCGGCACGGTGAGCCAGGTCGTGGATGCCGGCATCGAGGTCAAGCTCGCGGGCGATGCGGTCGGCTTCATCCGCAAATCGGATCTCTCGCGCGAGCGCAGCGAACAACGGCCCGACCGCTTCGCCGTCGGTGAGAAGGTCGACGCCAAGATCACCGCCATCGACGCCAAAACCCGCAAGATCACGCTCTCGATCAAACAGCGCGAGGCCGAGGAAGAGAAGAAGGCCATGGCGGATTACGGCTCGACCGAATCCGGCGCCAGCCTCGGCGAGATATTGGGTGCGGCGATCTCCAAGGCCGCCAAGGCCAAAGAAGACACGGATTCCGAACCGGGATCGGAGCCTGCGGCGGAGGTCGCGGCGGAGGTCGCGGCGGAGGTCGCGGCGGAGGTCGCGGCGGAGGTCGCGGCGGAGCCTGCGGCGGAGGTCGCGGCCAAGGCCAAGCCGAAGGCCAAGGCGGCGAAGAAAAAGGCGGCCAAGCCCGAACCGGAAGACCAATCCGCAACGGCGGAGGACGATGGCGCGGCCGAGGCGAGCGAGGCCGAAAAGCCGGACGCCGAGGAAGCCAAGCCGGCCAAGAAAAAGGCCCCGAAAAAGAAGGCCGCGAAGGCCGCGAAAGACGACGCGAAAGCCGAATCCGAGGCCGAGGCCGAGGCCGGGAGCGAGGAAAAAGGCGGCGGCGACACCTGATTGCGAGCCGCCATCGCGAGTTCCCGCAACGGCCCGGCGGCAATGCCCCGGGCCGTTGCTTTTTCCGACCTCGCCCAGCCTCTCGACCTTGTGGGAAATATGCGTTTGTTCTGAAAGGCTTATCCTTGACGACCCCGCGCTAGTCTGGCACGCTATTGGATAGTTACCGGACCCGGACAAAGAAAGTCGCTTGTGCGGACAAGGGCGGGGGAGGCAACCGGGTCGCGCGTCTCGCTCGGCTATACCGGTCAAACACCCCGTTTCGATGCCCCATGTGACAGGGCGCCAATTATGGGGAGGGGAGGCCATGACGAAGTCCGAGCTGATCCAACGCATCGCGGAACTCAATCCGCATCTGTATCACCGCGATGTCGAGCGTATCGTGACCACTATCTTCGAGGAAATCTCCGAGGCGCTTGCGGGCGGCGACCGGGTGGAGTTGCGCGGCTTCGGCGCGTTCTCGGTCAAGCGGCGCGACGCGCGCGTTGGCCGCAACCCACGCACCGGCGATGCGGTCCAGGTCGCGGAGAAACACATCCCCTTTTTCAAGACCGGCAAGCTCTTACGCGAACGCATGAACGATAATAAGTGACCGCCGGGGCGGCGGACCGCTCCCGGGTCGTAGTGGCCGCGGCGGCGCGGCGGCACCTTTCGGAAACCCCAGCGCCACACGGACGGACGTGAAACGGTTTTCCTGGATACTGACCCTGCCCCTGATCGCCGTGGCCGTGATCTTCTCGATCGCGAACCGCGAGTCGGTTACCCTCGATCTCTGGCCTTTCGAACTATCGCTGCAGCTACCGCTGTTCGTGATCCTGCTCGCCTGCATCGCGTTCGGCTTGGTGGTGGGCGGCATGGCGACCTGGCTGTCGGCCGCGCCGGCGCGCCGCAACGCGCGCCAGGCGCGGCGGCGGGTGGCGGAGCTGGAACGCGACCGCGCCGCGCGCGCCGTGGTCCCACCCGCCGATAGCGGTCAACCCGGGCTGCCGGCGCCCACGGGGGACGCGACGGTCGCGCCCGAGCCGGGAAAGCGCTCGGCGCTCGGCCGTTAGCGCCGATATGCGGATCATTTCCGCGGCTGAGGTGGAGGTGGCGCTCGACTTCGACAGCTTGATCGAGCGGCTGCGCCAGGCGTTCCGGCGCGACATCGCGGTGCCTCTGCGCCACCACCACGCAATCGAGACTCCCGACGGCGACGAGGCCTCCCTGCTCCTGATGCCGGCATGGCAGGCCGGCCGCCATATCGGCATCAAGCTGGTCACCGTGTTTCCCGGCAATGCCGCCCGCGACCTGCCCGCGGTCATGGGCGCCTATTTGCTGCTCGACGGCAAGACCGGTTCGCCGCTGGCCATGATCGATGGACCGGTGTTGACCGCCAAGCGCACCGCCGCGGCTTCGGCGCTCGCCGCCAGCTATCTGGCCCGGTCCGACTCCGAGCGCCTGCTGATGGTCGGCACCGGCGCGCTGGCGCCCCAACTCGTCCTCGCCCACGCCGCTGTGCGGCCGATTTGCAACGTGCTCATTTGGGGCCGCAGCCCGGACAAGGCGGCGCGCCTGGCCGAGAATCTGAACCGCGCCAACTTCCGGGTCGAGGCAACCGACGACCTGGAGGCGGCGGCGCGCGGCGCTCACGTCATCTCTTGCGCCACCCTGAGCCCGGAGCCGCTGATCCAAGGCGCCTGGTTGCAGCCGGGTCAGCACCTGGATCTGGTCGGCGGCTACCGCCCCGACATGCGCGAAACCGACGACGCCGCGATCCGCCGCGCCCGGGTCTTCGTCGATACCCGCGCCGGCGCCTGCACGGAAGCCGGCGACATCGTCCAGCCGCTGGAATCCGGGGTGCTCGCGCCCGAGGACATCGCCGCCGATCTGTTCGAGCTGACCCGGGGCGAGCGCGCCGGACGCCGCTTCTACGACCAGATCACCCTGTTTAAGTCGGTCGGTTCCGCGATCGAGGACCTGGCCGCGGCTCAACTGACCGTGGAACGGGCCTGAGCGGATGGGCGACGACGACCGACGCCATGCGGAGGAGCCGGCGGCCGGGGCGTCTCGCGAACTCGTTCAAGGCCGCCGGTATTGCGAGGAGAGGGCCTGGGCCGATGGCTTCCAATCGCTTTCGCGGGCCGATAAGCAGGCTTCATTGGGTGTTGCGGATCTGGAACTGTTGGCCACATCGGCCTATCTGATCGGCCGGGACGAGGATTTTTTTGAAAGCCTCGATCGCGCCCATGGTGCTTATCGAAATGCCGGAGAGACCACACGCGCCGCCCGCTGTGCGTTTTGGCTCGGTCTCAACCATTTATTGCAGGGAGAAATGGGCCGGGGAACCGGATGGCTCGCCGGCGCACGCCGCTTGATCGAAGGAGAAAACATCGATTGTGCCGAGCGGGGTTATCTGCTGCTGCCGACCGCGGAACAACTGCTCGGCGCGAGCGATTACGGCGCCGCATACGCCACGGCAACGGATGCCGTGGAGATAGGTGACCGGTTCGGCGAGGCGGACCTCATCTCCTGCGCCCGGCATCTGCAGGGTCGGGCCTTAATGGGACAGGGGCGGGTCGAGGAAGGTCTCGCGCTCTTGGATGAAGCTATGATCGCGGTCACTGCCGGGGAACTGTCGCCCCTCATGACCGGGCTGGTCTATTGCAGCGTGATCGAGGCCTGTCAGCAGGTATATGCTTTGGCCCGTGCCTGGGAATGGACTTCCGCATTGACGAAGTGGTGCGAGGCACAGCCCCAGATGGTCGCTTTCACCGGGATTTGCCTGGTGCATCGCGCGGAGATCATGCAACTGCACGGCGCCTGGCCGGACGCGATCGAGGAGGCGCGGCGCGCCTGTGCACGCGCTTCCCAAGGGATCGAGCAGCAGCCCCCTGCCGCTGCGTTCTATCAGCAAGCGGAAGTGCACCGCCTTCGAGGTGACTTCACGGCGGCCGACGAGGCATACCGATTCGCGAGCCAGCGGGGTTATGAACCGCAACCGGGCTTGGCGCTGCTACGGCTGGCCCAGGGGCGCCACGACGCGGCGTCGGCCGCGATCCGCCGCATCCTGAGCGCG
This sequence comes from uncultured Acidimicrobiia bacterium, assembly GCA_964194965.1. GTDB lineage: Bacteria > Pseudomonadota > Alphaproteobacteria > Kiloniellales > J153 > JACZVL01. The sequence continues at coordinate 5,007 of CAXMQD010000154.1, forward strand.
ACCACAGATCGACTACAGCGCACCAAGCTGCTGCCCGCCTACGTCGAGATCATGCTGACCGTGGGCGACATCGAGGACGCCCGCGGCGCCTGCCGCGAGTTGGCGAGCATCGCGGAGGGCCTTGATACCGGAATCCTGGATGCGATGGCGGCGCATGCCCGCGGGGCGGTCGAATTGGCCGAGGGCGACGCTCGGGCCGCGCTCGGCCCGCTGCGCCGCGCTTTCGAGGCGTGGCAGCGGGTCGAGGCGCCGTACGAGGCCGCACGGGTGCGCGTGTTGATGGCCATGGCCTGCCGCGCTTTTGGCGACGACGAGGGCGCGGCTTTGGAGCTGGACGCGGCCAGGGCCGTATTCGACCGGCTCGGTGCCGCGCCGGACCTCGTCCGCCTCGACTCGCTCAAAAAGGACGCACCGCCGGATCGTCCGCATGGGTTGACGCCGCGCGAGTTGCAGGTACTTCGCCTGGTCGCCGCCGGCAAGACCAACAAGGCCATTGCCGCGGAGCTGGTCTTGAGCGAGAGGACGGTCGACCGGCACGTGAGCAACATCTTCAACAAATTGGATGTCCCCTCGCGGGCCGCGGCCACGGCTTACGCGTACCGGCACAAACTCATCTGACCGATCCGGCGCCGCTCTGGGGGATATCACCCACAGGGCCAACCGGCGCAATTTGGGTAGTTTTCCCGAAGCGGCCCGCCGGGCTCCTGTCGTAGCGTCACGCGTGCAACAACACCGCTAGACGCCAGCAAAGGAGCAGGCCATGACGACCGCAGTAAAGGAATCCGTCGACACTTCGGATGAGACTCGGGACTCCTGGAACGGGATCGCGGCAGGCTATGACGCTTTCGTCACCCCCACGCACATGTGGTTGGCGAACGAAGGCCTGCGCCGCGCCGAACTCCGCCCGGACGCGCGGTTTCTGGACGTTGCCGCGGGCAGCGGGGCCCTCAGCATCCCCGCCGCACGCCTCGGAGCGCGGGTGCTCTCCACGGACCTGTCCCCGGTGATGCTCGAGCGGCTCGAAGCGCGTGCGCGTCAAGAGGGGCTCGACCTGGAAACCCGCGTCATGGACGGTCACGCCCTCGATCTGGAGGACGGCACCTTCGATATGGCCGGCTCGCAGTTTGGCGTCATGCTGTTCCCGGATATGCCGCGCGGCCTAAGTGAACTGGCGCGGGTCACCAAGCCCGGCGGGCGCGTTTTGATGAACGTCTACGGCGCGCCTCAAAAAATCGAATTCTTCGGCTTCTTCGTGCACGCCATTCAAACCGTCGTCCCAAGCTTCACCGGCCCTCCCATGGATCCTCCGCCCCTGCCGTTCCAGCTGCAGGACCCCGAGAAGCTGGGCCGGGAGCTCGGCAAGGCCGGGCTGAAGGACATCCGTGTGGAGACGATCACCGAGAAGTTGGAGTTTCAATCCGGCCGACAACTGTGGGATTGGTTGACCAACAGCAACCCGATCGTGGGGATGGTGCTCGCCGAACTGAGCCTGACCGAGGCGCAAACCGCGAAGGTCCGGCAGGCGCTCGACGACATGATCGATAAGCGCTCCGGGGCAAGCGGACCCGCCGTCCTGACCAACCCGATCAATATCGGCATCGGAACGAAGTAGGCGCCACTCCGATCGACCGAAGACGGCTCGCAACGCGACCCCGTTCGCCGCAAGCCCTTGCAGGTCGAACTGCCGGTGCATGGCCTCCTCGAACGCCATGTGTGGTGCTCCGGATGCGGGCGTGTTGCGCGTGTAAACTGGCGGCGGGAACCGCCCCAGCAGCCTGTAAAAAATAGCTCGGCCGCCGGTCGTGACTGGACCCGCCGAGTTTGTTATACCCGGCGCCATGTCCCAAGCCGTCATCGAGACCCATGCCATGGACCGCGTCTTCGCGGCCATCGACACCCCCGATGCCGCGCGCGCCGCGCGCCTGGTAGCGGCGCTGCGCGGCGAGGTCGGCGGGGTCAAGATCGGCAACGAGCTGTTCACCGCCCAGGGGCCCGACGGCGTGCGCGCGGTGGCCGGCGGCGAGCGCCTGTTCCTCGATCTGAAGTTCCACGACATCCCCAATACCGTGGCCGGCGCGGTGCGCTCGGCGGTACATCTGCGCCCGTTCTGCCTGACGCTGCACGCCTCGGGCGGCCGCGCCATGATGGAGGCCGCCGCCGAGGCCGCGCGCGAGGCCGCCGAGGAGCTGGAGGTAGCGCGGCCGAAATTGCTCGGCGTTACCGT
>CAXMQD010000155.1:0-2439 GCA_964194965.1 uncultured Acidimicrobiia bacterium
TTCGATATGGTGGTCCGCAATCGTCTCGATCGCTTCCATTTGGTTGCGGATGTCATCGATCGGGTGCCGAAGCTGGGCTATATGGCGGCCTATATGCGGCAGGCCCTGCGTGACAAGCTGATAGATCACAGGCAATACATCGCCCGCTATGGCGAGGACATGCCCGAGATCCGGGAGTGGACCTGGCCAGCCGAGAGTCGCAAAGAGCACCTGTGACAGTGGCGTGGCCATCAAGCGATACAAACTTAAAGATCTGATGGTGCAGGCGATGCGCGAGCGCCTCATGGAATCGGCGCCATTGGGGAAGTTTTGCGAAGTGCGGACCCGAGCTGTCAACGAAAGGACGATCGCGCAATAAGCCTGCGCTGCGGGCAAAGGGCTGTCGCTCAAAAAGAACTCTTGCTTAAGATGGTTAGAGCGCCGGATCCGCAAGTTCCGACGCTTGAGGAAAAGGTCCACACTATGACCGCTGCTATTCTTGTCCTGAACGCTGGACCCTCGAGCATCAAATTCTCGCTCTACCAGGCCAGTGAATCCCCGCGCGACGGTATGTGTTTATACCGCGGTGAGCTCGAAGGGTTGGGTCACAAGATCCATTTCGAGGTGCAAGACGTTGCCGGCGCGTTAGTAGTCGACAGTTTGATCGAGGGTCCTGCCTCACATCAACAGGCACTCTCAGTCTTGCTCGAATGGCTCAAACAACAATCAAACGCAATCGATCTGGTTGCGGCCGGGCATCGTGTTGTGCATGGAGGCAACAAATTCTTCGCGCCCGTGGTTGTAACCGCGAAAATAATCCAAGATTTGAAAGAGCTGACGCCCTTAGCTCCGCAGCACCAGCCGCACAATCTGGCGGCGATTACGGGATTGTCCGAACTGCATCCACGGCTTTCCCAAGTTGCATGCTTCGATACGTCGTTTCATCGAACCCAATCGGAAGTCGCCACAACGTTCGCGCTGCCTCGCGTGCTGACCGCCGGCGGCATCAAGCGCTACGGCTTTCACGGTCTGTCGTATGAATACATTGCAAGTGTGCTGCCCCTGCACCTGGGGGCCAAGGCGGACGGCCGGGTCGTGGTGGCGCATCTCGGTAATGGTGCCAGCATGTGTGCGATGGCGAATCGACAAAGCGTCGCAACAACTATGGGTTTCAGTGCACTCGATGGTCTAGTGATGGGGCGCCGGTGCGGGACGCTCGACCCAGGCGTAATCCTCTACCTTCTCGACGCCCGAGCCATGACGGCGAGAGCGATTAGCAATCTCCTCTATGAAGAATCAGGCTTGCTCGGTGTGTCGGGGATCAGCGACGACATGCGCGACCTGCTTGCAAGCAGCGATCCGCGTGCGGCGGAGGCCGTCGCTCTATTCGTTTATCGGATCAGTCGAGAGCTTGGGTCACTCGTGGCCGCCCTTGGCGGCCTGGATGCCCTGGTGTTCACGGGCGGTATCGGCGAGCACGCCGCGGAGATCCGCCGCCGGGTATGCGAGAACGCGAGATGGCTTGGCATCGCCCTCGATGGCGAGGCGAACCAGGCCGGTGGTCCCTGTATTACCCAGGACGATAGCCATCCGTCCGCATGGGTCATTCCGACCAACGAAGATCTCATGATCGCGCGCCACACATCCAGACTTCTTACTTAAAGAAGAGGATAGAGTCTCTAGTATCGACCGATCCAGCCGATGTCCGCTTTGTGCCAAAAGCGGACATGAGAGCGTCCATCAAAGATGTCCGCTTTACCCCCGAAAGCGGACATACGGCCAGGTGTGTGGCATGTCCGCTAAGTGCCAAAAGCAGACATTTTTGCCCTCACGGAATCGGGCGTGTGGAGCGATGCTCGTCCTCCAAGCCGGTGCTGCGCAGATGTCAAAAGCGGACATTAGGCTAACTGTCCTGACATCCCATGTCTGGCGCCAGGACCACAACGGGTTCTCGCATCAGGATCCCGGCTTTATCGATCATGTGGCCAATAAGAAGGGGGACGTTATCCGCGTATATCTGCCGCCCGATGCCAATACACTTCTGTCGGTCACCGATCACTGCCTGCGTAGCCGCAACTTCATTAATGTCATTGTCGCGGGAAAGCAGTCCCAGCCGCAGTGGCTCGACATGGACGCCGCGGTAAAACACTGCACCTCAGGCATCGGCATCTGGGAATGGGCAAGCAATGACAAAGGCAGCGAGCCGGATGTTGTCATGACCTGCGCGGGTGACGTGCCAACGATCGAAACGCTGGCGGCCGTCGATCTCCTTCGCCACCACGCCCCCGACCTTAAGATCCGCGTCATCAACGTTGGCGACTTAATGACTCTGCAGCCGAAGGAGGAACATCCGCATGGTCTGTCGGACCGTGCGTTCGACACCATTTTCACGACCGATAAGCCAATCATTTTTGCCTATCATGGTTATCCCTGGCTGATCCACCGGCTGACCTACCGGCG
>CAXMQD010000156.1:0-5091 GCA_964194965.1 uncultured Acidimicrobiia bacterium
CTCATGATCCATCCGGCCATACATGCCACAAGCTCCACGTAAGGCAATCTTTCCGGTCGGCGGCCTCGGCACCCGGTTTCTGCCGGCCACCAAGGCGCTGCCCAAGGAGATGCTGCCGGTCGTCGACAAGCCGCTCATCCAGTATGCGGTCGAGGAGGCGCGTGCCGCCGGGATCGAGGAATTCATCTTCGTCACCGGCCGCGGCAAATCCGCGATAGAGGACCACTTCGATCACAGCTACGAGCTGCGCGACACCCTGATGGCGCGCGACAAGAAAGCGGAGCTCGACGCGCTCGAGGACATGTTGCTCGATCCCGGTCAGGTCGCCTACATCCGCCAGCAGGAGCCGCTCGGCCTGGGCCACGCGGTCTGGTGCGCGCGTCACATGGTCCACGGCGAGCCGGTCGCGGTGATCTCCGCCGACGATCTGGTGCTTTCGGAGGTTCCCTGCCTCAAGCAGGTAATCGACGCCTATATGGAAGTCGGCGGCAACTTGGCCGCGGTCGAGGACGTGCCGCGCGACCAGACCAGCCGCTACGGCATTCTCGATGTGGTCGAGGACGACGGCCGCCTGGCCAAGGCCCAGGGGCTGGTCGAGAAGCCGGCGCCCGAGGCGGCGCCCTCGACGCTCTCGATCATCGGACGTTACATCCTGGACCCCGCGGTCTTCGACGAGCTCGGCCGCCAGGAGACCGGCGCCGGCGGCGAGATCCAATTGACCGACGCCATGGCCCGGACCATTGGCCGGATGCCGTTCCATGGCCTGCGCTTCGAGGGCAAGCGCTTCGATTGCGGCAGCAAGGCTGGCTTCTTGGAGGCCAATGTTGCCTACGCGCTGCAGCGCGACGATCTGCGGACCGACATGCGCGAGATCGTAAAGCGTTACGCCGATCCCGCGGTCGGCTGACCCGTAACCGGTACGGAGGCGGGGCAGATGCAGATTGCGATGATCGGAACCGGGTATGTGGGTCTGGTGTCCGGCGCCTGTTTTTCCGAGTTCGGTCACGACGTGGTTTGCGTCGACAGGGACGCGGCCAAGATCGCCGCCTTGCGGAGCGGCGAGGTGCCGATCTTCGAACCCGGTATCGAGCCTTTGGTCGCGCGCAACGTGGCCGAGGGGCGGCTGTCGTTCTCCACCGACCTGGCCGCGGCGGTGCATGGCGCCGACGCCGTGTTCATCGCAGTCGGCACACCGAGCCGGCGCGGCGACGGCCATGCGGACCTCGCCTACGTACACGCGGCGGCGGCCGAGATCGGCACGGCGCTGAACGGTTACACGGTTATCGTGACCAAATCCACGGTGCCGGTGGGCACCAGCCGGGAGGTCGCGCGGATTCTCCGGGAGGCGCGCCCGGACGCTGATTTCGATGTTGCCTCGAACCCGGAATTCCTGCGCGAGGGCGCGGCGATCGGCGACTTCATGCGGCCCGACAGGGTGGTGATCGGCACCGGCTCGGAGCGTGCCCGCGAGGTCCTGGGCCGGGTCTACCGGCCGCTCTATCTGATCGAGACGCCGATCATCTTTACCGAGCCGGAAACGGCGGAGTTGATCAAGTACGCGGCCAATGCCTTCCTAGCCACCAAGATCACCTTCATCAACGAAATGGCCGACCTCTGCGAGAAACTCGGCGCCGACGTCCACGACGTGGCCCGCGGCATCGGCCTGGACGGACGCATCGGTCGCAAGTTTCTGCACGCCGGGCCGGGTTATGGCGGCTCCTGCTTCCCCAAGGACGCCTTGGCCCTGGTGCGCACCGCCGAGCAGGCTGGTGCGCCGACGCGGATCGTCGAATCCGTAATCGCCGTCAACGATGCGCGCAAGAGGCAGATGGCGGCCAAGATCGTCGAACACTGTGGCGGCTCGATCGCCGGTAAGACGATTGCCGTGCTCGGCCTGACCTTCAAGCCGAACACCGACGACATGCGCGACGCGCCGAGCCTGGATATCATACCGGCGCTGATCGAAGCCGGGGCGACGGTGTGCGCTTACGACCCGGAGGGCCTCGATGAAGCCAAGAAGCTGCTCGACGGCGTGGCTTGGTGCGAGGGCGCCTACGAGGCCTTGGAGGGTGCCGACGCCCTGGTCATCATCACCGAATGGAACGCCTTCCGGGCGCTCGACCTGGCGCGCGTCAAGGAATTGATGAAGGCGCCGGTGATGGTCGATCTGCGCAATATCTACGACCCGCGCGAGATGGCGGCGGCCGGCTTCGATTATACCGGTATCGGCCGGCCAATGCGCGAGGGAGGCGACTGACATGACCGGCGCGAGCGGCCCGGCCGGGCACCGTTTCGATCCCACGATCCTGCGTGAGTACGACATTCGCGGCGTGGTCGGAAAAACCCTCTCCGCGGCCGAGCGGATGCGCAATCTCTTGAAGAAATACGGTTTTGTTCCCCGAACCCTCGTATCAATCATATTGCGGACCTGACCGAGATCATGCAGCTCAAATCCATCGATACGACCGGTGTTTCGCTCAACGAGTCGCCGCCGGCTCATGTTGCCATCATTATGGACGGCAACGGGCGTTGGGCGAATGACCGCGGCCTGCCGCGCGCAGCGGGCCACAGCCGCGGCGTAGAGGTCTTGCGCCACACGATCTCAGCGGCCGTCGATCTCGGCATAGCCTACCTCACCGTTTATGCCTTCTCGTCGGAGAACTGGCAGCGGCCGCCCTCCGAAGTTGCCGGCTTGATGGGCCTGCTGCGCCGCTACTTGCGAGGCGAAATCGCCGAATTCCAAAAGAACAGCGTGCGCTTGCGCGTCATCGGTGATCGCAGCCGCCTGCCGCTCGATATTGTGCGCCTAATCGAAGATGCCGAGGCGTCGACTGTCGGCAACCGGCACCTAACGCTCGTGGTGGCGCTCAGCTACGGCGGCCGTCAGGATATCGTCGCGGCTGCCCGCCGTCTGGCCGAAGCCGCTGCTGCCGGGCGGCTGGATCCGCGCGCCATCGACGACAGACGATTCGCTGCCGAGCTATTCACGGGGGATATTCCGGACCCGGAGTTGGTGATCCGAACGAGCGGTGAGCAGCGCATCAGCAATTTCTTGCTCTGGCAGTCCGCCTACAGCGAGTTGATCTTCTTCGACAAGTATTGGCCCGACTTCGTGCAGGAGTACTTGGCGGAGGCCGTCCGCGAATTCCATAGACGCGTTCAAAGCTACCTCGCAGCGCCCGGTTCCGGATAAGACGAGATTTCGCCCAGAGCGGACTTGAACTACGATACTCTTGTCAGGACACACGGGCGGCGCGTCGCAGAGCATTGGGGCTTGCGCGGATCGGCACGACACTTCACGCCCATGAATTACGCGAAGGCCGGCGCTGGAGAGATTGCCTTGCTCCATCTGGACCAATGCCGTCGCCAAACAAGACAAGATTGCTTGGCTACGCCATGACTTCGCCGATGGTGGCTACGCCGGACCGAAACTCACGGAAGCTCTTGCCGAACTCGGCACCTGGACGTTGGAGATCGTCAAGCGCCCGGATACCCGTTGTGGTCTTGGCGGCGAGGCATTATTCCTTATCCAGTCGAAAGATCCCGAGCACCCATAACAGAAGCCGTCCAATAAACAAAATGACGAGCGGTGGTACGGTAGCAACCTGAAACAAAAACAAAATATAGTAACTCCAACCAACTAATGGTGTTTCGCTCATAGCTGGGACTAAGCCCCACCAAACTGCAAACACAACCCATATGCCAGAGATCACGCACCACAGCCGGAAAAGCCTTTGTCGCCAACTCAACATGCCCACCCTCACCTTAGGTCGCGTTCTTCACCCCCTCGACTTGGTCGGCCCGGACCAGCAGGTTCCTGACCGTGGAAGCATATCCGGCACGAGGGCTGCGCGGAGCATCTGCCGCTTCTTCCCGTCGCCGCGTGCGAGGGCCTCGATCTGGAAGTCGTCCGAGGCCCCGTGCTCTTCTCTGATTATCCTATCGTTGATTAACGCGAGGTGCTTGCCAGACAGCTCGACGGCTCGGATCGTGGGGCCGTTCTGATTCGCCGCCTTGGCGTCCTGTAACTCTCCAGGAGCATCGCGATCACGTCATCCGCCTCGATCTCGGCGCGCTTGGTAGCCTCGGCCTGCAACTCCATGAGTGTCATAACAAGGCCATAGTTGCGGCGAGCAGGACCAGGGCGATGACGACTGCGATCTCGAGCTTTATCCACGCGGAGCCGGCACGGCTAGGGAGCGTGCCGCGCTCACCACTGCTGATTCCACTTGAGTCTTGCGCAGGATTATCCAGCGTTTGATTTTGGTCGGATGTAGGTAGTTGATTGTCGGCGCCGCTCATGCTGGTCCTCTTTTGAAGGCAGGTGAGCATGTGAGCCAATTCCTTAAGAATCGGTTAACGGCCCTTCTAGCGGCCGCCGATCCCTGGTTGGGCGCCCGCTGCAGCGCCCGTGTCGCCTTCGGCAAATCTGGGCACCGAGCGCCCAATCCCAAGATCCCTAATCGGGTAGTCGAGTCACGCTTTCGATCCAAACACGGATCAAGACACGAGTGTGCCTCCGTCTTCGGTGGTCGGGAGGAATCCGCTGGGAAATCCCGGTTCAGCCAAGTCATCCTCGGCCCTTTCAGTAATGCGGAGGGTTAGCAGCCTGCTAATCGGCTTGCCCCCTAGTTGACGAAGCGTTTCACACACCGCCCGAATGAGTCAGTGCGCTAGAACAGGATTATGGTCGGAAGGCTCAGGCCGGCCCAGTCCCGCAGGGTGCTATGGAAGGGGGTGCAATTCCCCGGATGGTGGGAAGGTAACACGATTTCCCCTAATTTGGATGGCAATTGAGGAATGTCGGAATTGGTAATTTATAGTATTCTCTGATCATGATTTGGCTGTTTCTAGCTGTTTTTCGTAAGTAAAGTCAGTTTATATATATTTTTGTCAGATTATATATGCCGTCATAAGACTCGTAATAGTTAACCAATATAGTTAACATATGATAATTCGAACGTTCAACATGCCGTGTACCGTTGCAACGGGCAGCGGGAAATTGCTGAATGCATTCGCTTGTTCTTCGCTGCTCGGTGCGTTGGACGGTCCGATGTGCAACAAGGGAAGTCTGTCCCGGTGCCGGCCGGC
>CAXMQD010000157.1:0-8155 GCA_964194965.1 uncultured Acidimicrobiia bacterium
TGCAGGTCGAGCCGCGCCTCGACCGGAAGCCGGCCGCGCCGGAGGCGCTCGGCGCTGCGCCGGTCGACCCCGGCGGCGCGGCCATGCTCGATCGCCGGCTCGGCGCGCTTGACCGGGGCGACCGGCCGGGGCCGGGGCAGAGGGCGGGACAGGTGGCGCGTGGGTTTGGTTCCCTGGTCGGCCTTCGGCGCCGCCTTGGCGGGCGGCGTTTCGGGCACCGGCGCAGGCGGCGGCTCGCGCTTGGCCAGCGGCTTGGTGTCCCGGGTCACGTGTTTCCACAGCGCCAGGTCCGCGTCCTTGAGACCCGACCCCTTACCGGCACGCGAGTCCCGCTTACCGCCCATTTTCCGGGTCCGTGTCCTCGACCAGCAGGACGTGCAGGCGGCGCGGCCCATGGGCGCCGAGTTGGATGGTCTGTTCGATATCGGCGGTGCGCGAGGGTCCGGTGATAAAATTGACCACGCGCGGCAGCTGGTCCGGACCGTGGCTCTCGCGCAGCCGGTCCCAGCCGTCTTCGTAGGCGCCAACCACCTGGGAGGCCTTGAGCACCACCACATGATTTTCGGGCAGGAAGTTGAGGGTGGTCGGCGCCTCCGGGCCCGAGGCGAGCAGCAGCGTACCGGTCTCCGCAATCCCGGCCACGGCGCCGGTGAGCGAGACCTGGTCGCTATCTTGGGCGCGCCCGGTTTCGACCTCGAGCAGCGGCTGGCCGTCCCAGGGCAAATTCTCAAGTTCCGGGCTCGGCGCCAGGCGCAGCTTGGGCGCCAGGTTGTTGCCCTTGAGAAAGTCGGCGAGCGCGGCCGGGACCTCGTCCAGGCTGGCGATTCGGGCCACCGTGGCCGCCTGTTCCACCGCCATGGACTCGAAGAGATCGACCTGGGCGCGCGGCGGGATCTGGGCGCGCGCCGGGACCAGGCCGCGCCGGGTGTCGCTCAGGCGTTGGTCGACCGCCTCTTGCGCCGCGGCGTCGGCCGCTTCGGCGCCGCGTTTCAGGGCCCGGCGCAGGCCACCCATGATCGTGTCGCGGCCGGCGCTCATTTGCCCGCCCGCCTTTGCCGTTCCGCCCACAGCGCGTGGAAAGTTCGCCCTTGGGGTGCCGGCAGGTCGCGCACCCGGGTCCAGCCGCCGGCCAGCGGCAGGGAGCGCAACCGGCCCTCGCGCCCGGCGAGCAAGGCAAGCAGGCGCGCCGCCCAGCCGGTGAGAAGGTGATAGAGCGCCGGGCGCGATGCCAGAAAGGCCCAGAGCCCGAGCCCCGCGCGCACGGCGCGCGGCGTCAGGTGGCGCTCGAACTCTCGCTCGCGCCAGTGACGCATCATCTTGGGCAGCGGAATGCGCACCGGGCAGACCGCCTCGCAACGGCCGCAGAAAGTCGAGGCGTTGGGTAGGTGGCCGGCCTCCTCGACCCCGATCAGCGCCGGCGTCAGCACCGCGCCGATCGGCCCCGGATAGACCCAGCCGTAGGCGTGGCCGCCGATCGCGTGGTAGACCGGGCAATGGTTCATGCAAGCGCCGCAGCGGATACAGCGCAGCGCCTCGCGAAACGGCCCGGCCAGCATCTCCGAGCGGCCGTTGTCGAGCAGGATGACGTGATATTCCTCCGGCCCGTCCAAGTCTTCGGGGCGTTTCGGGCCGGTCGAGACCGTGGTGTAGGTCGAGAACTCCTGGCCCGTGGCCGAGCGTGCCAGGACCCGGAGGATGGTCGCGGCGTCTTCCAGCGTCGGCACCACCTTCTCCAGGCTGGCGACCACGATATGCACCTTGGGCAGCGTCTGGGTTAAATCGCCGTTGCCCTCGTTGGTAACGATGATCGAGGAACCGGTCTCGGCGACCAGGAAGTTGGCCCCGGTGATGCCAACGTCGGCGGCGAGGAAGCGCTCGCGCAGGATGCCGCGCGCCTCCTCGACCAACTCGCGCGGTTCATCGAGCGAACGTTCGGGCGGCAGGTGGCTGTGCTGGGCGCGGAAGTCGGCCTCGATCAGGTCCTTGGTCAGGTGCACCGCCGGCGCGATGATGTGGCTCGGCCGCTCGTGGCGCAACTGAATGATGTACTCGCCCAGGTCGGTCTCCACCGGGATGATGCCGTTCGCCTCGAGGTGCTGGTTGAGGTCGATCTCCTCGGAGATCATGGACTTGCCCTTGGTCACGGTTTTGGCGCCAACGCGGCGGCAGATGTTCAGCACCGCGGCGCGCGCGTCTTCGGCGCTGGGGCACCAATGGACCTGGCCGCCCTGGGCGATCACCCGCTCCTCGTAGCGTTCGAGATAGAGATCCAGGTGGTCGAGGGTGTGGGCCTTGATGTCACGGGCGGCGTCGCGCAGGGCCTCGAACTCGGGCAGGCGCGCGGCCGCCTTGGCGCGCTTGCCGATGAAGCCGACCTTGACGTGGGCCAGCGCGCGCTTGAGCTGCGGGTCCTGGACCGCTTCGCGGGCGTTCGCTTTGAAGGCGCGGGGGCTCGGTTCCATGGCTCGCCCTAGTCCCCGCCGTTCTTTTCGCCTTCGCCGATCGCCGGTTCGTCGGTCATGCCGGCCAGCACCTCCGCGACGTGGCGTACCCGCACATTGGAGCCGCGGCGCCGCAACTTGCCGGCCACGTTCATCAAGCAACCCAGGTCCCCGGCCAATAGCGTGCCGGCGCCGGTCTGCTCCACGACTTCGGCCTTGCTGGTCACCATAGTGTCGGATATCTCCGGATACTTGACGCAGAAGGTACCGCCGAACCCGCAGCAGACGTCGGCGTCGGGCAGCTCCTCGAGACGGAGCCCCCGCACCGTGGCGAGCAGCGTGCGCGGCTGATCGTAAATGCCCAGCTCGCGCAGGCCCGAACAGGAATCGTGATAGGTCACGCGGCCCTCGAAGGCCGCCTCGACCCCGGTCATGCCGCGCACGTCGGTGAGGAAGGAGACCAGCTCGTAGGTCTTGGCGGCCAGTGCCTCGGCGCGCGCGGCCAGTTCCGGATTATCAGCCAAGAGCGCGGGGTAGTGTTCGCGGATCATCGCCGCGCAGGAGCCCGACGGCACGACCAGATAGTCGTATGGCTCGAAGGTTGCGATCACCTGGGCGGCGAGGGTCCTGGTATCGTGCTGGTCGCCGGAATTGTAGGCCGGTTGGCCGCAACAGCTTTGGGCGCGCGGCGCCTCGACCGTACAGCCCGCCGCCTCCAGCAGCTTGACCGCGGCGAAGCCGACGCTGGGCCGGAACATATCGACCAGGCAGGTCACGAACAGCCCAACGCGGGGCGCGGTCTCGGACATGGGGGTGGGCCTTCCAGGAGGACGTTCACGGGACCCGGCGATAATGCCGGGCAGGCGGCAAAAAGCAAGGCGCGCGGGAGTTCGGTAGTGCCTCGGCTCGAATTTTGACGCATTGAATGCTCGAAGCGGGTTAGGTTCGTTTCACGCATTCCGTCGGGCCAATCGAACCAAATTCGTTTCCGTTCATCCCGAAAATCCAGGTCCTACAGCGCCTGTGACCTTGATATCGAGCTCAACATCACCGACGCGCGCATTTTTCGCGGAAATTTTGAACCGCGTCACGATAAAAGGCCGCCGCCCTGCCGTGAGCCTCCATGCCAGGTAGCGAACGCGTAAGGAAGGTCGTTTGCCGAATTGGGCCGGAATCGCTCGCGTGATCGCGATGGATGGTGACCGACATGTAAGCGACTCCTTTCTGTAGCCATTCGAAGCCGACAACCAAGCCTGCTGGGTCCATCTTGCCGGGGAGCTTTATTCCCGTGAAAGGACCGAAACGCCGGACCAGCCCATCACGCAGCAAAGCGAACCGGGATGGCCAAAATTCGATCGCCTCGTCGCGTTTGATCGTCGAGATACTCTGCCCGAAAAACTTTTGGTCAAAAGAAACATGAACCGTCGCGCCGCCGCGTCGAATAATCGCACCGATGCGGGTCAGCGAGTCGATCCTGACTTTCTTGCCGTGGCAATACCTTGCCGCCGTCTTCTCGGTGACTTCCGCCCCGGGGTACAACTGACGAAATTCATCGATGGCCATGGACAACGTCAGGCCGTCGACTTCGAAATTCGCGACGTTGGGCCTTGGCGATTCGGCACGGGCATTCGACATCGCAAAGCCCAACACCGCTACGACGACAACATGAAATTTTAGCAACCGCTTCATTCGCCAGCCGCCGATCGTACCCACCCGGTTTCAACGCTGCCGGCTTTAGCATGCCGGTGCCGCCATTTGTCCTCTGATTTTTCAACGCCCGAGATCATTCGATCGCTCCATGCGGCCGGGCCTGGGCTCGGAATGGAGGAAAGATGGGTCTTTCGCGCGCGCAAACGAAGGGTAGATTGTCTTTGGTTTTCATAGAAATGGTCTATGGTGCGGCGGTGTTTCTGCAATTCGCCCGAGGCGATGTGCGGAATTCTTCGACATCCAATGAGAGTTGTCTGTCGCTCATTGAGAGGTGATCGATATGGAAATGCATCAGGTTCGATACTTCCTGGCACTCAGCGAAACTCTGAATTTCACGCGCGCCGCGGAACGCTGCAACATCGCCCAGCCGTCGCTCACCGCCGCGATCAAGAAGCTCGAGACGGAGCTGGGCGGTTCGCTGTTTCGACGCGAACGTCAGCGCTCTCATCTGACCGACCTCGGGCGGCTTGTGAAACCACACCTCGAGCGTATCCACGCCAGCAGCGAAGTGGCCCGCGCGGAGGCGATGGCCTTTCGGGATCGGGACAAGGCCCCGCTTCGGCTGGGTGTCATGTGCACCATCGGCCCAGAGCGAACGGTCGACCTCTTCGCCCGCCTCCGTTCGGAGATACCGAGTGTGGACGTAGAGCTAAAAGAAGCCCCGGGATCGGCCCTGGTGAAGCATCTCATGGATGGAGATCTGGATATTGCCTTGATCGGCCTGCCTGAATATCCGAGCCGGCTCGATGCCAAGTCTCTATACACTGAAAAGTACGTTGTTGCCTTTCCACAAGGGCACCGGTTTGAAGCCATGCGCGAGGTTCCTCTCAAGGAACTCGAACTGGAAAATTACCTCGCTCGCGTCAACTGCGAACACCCGCGGTTCCTCGACACGCTCAACATTTCGGCGAGCTTCGTGGCCAACGCCAAATTCCGCAGTGAACGCGAGGATTGGGTCCAAGCAATGATTGCCGCTGGCATGGGCGTCGCCGTCATGCCGGAATTCATGCCGTCGAATTCGGACATCGGTACGCGCTTGCTCGTCGAACCGGAGGTCAGCCGCACCATAAGGTTGGTCACCGTCTCGGGTCGACGTTTCTCGCCAACGATCAAGACACTCGTGCGTCTAGCCCAGTTTTTCGAACCCAATGGCACGTGAGCGAAACGCCGCCTCACAGCCCCGGCGGAACGTTGCGCCGACAACAAAGGTCGCAACAACCATTCTCCTAAATTAATTGGTGTTATTTGCCGCGGGTACCGATGCTAAGGTTCGGCTTGTCGGTATTGTGAACGGGGGGCAGAGAGCGGCCGATTTTTCGGCCTTGTCAGATTTTCCGAAGCTGTGAGGGCCATAGGCGCCGTCTATCAAAACTAGAGAAAAACGATATTTCCGTTTTCTGGTTCTGGGGTAGAGAATAGCTCGATCCGGGCTCGATATCCGGAGCAACGCCGATTCACCGGAGGACACAATGTCTCGAAAACTAGTCTCATGGAATATCCCCGGCCTCAACGCCGCGGCCACCGCTGCGGTCTTGGTCGCGGTCGTGGCCGGCAGTGCGTGGCCGGCCGGCGCGCAGGATGGGTCTTACTCACCTGAATTCACAAGCGATAAGAAACTGAAGATTCCGGAGGGCAAGATTTGGCGCGAGTGGCCCTTTGTCGGTTCACTGGTGACGCCGAACGCGTTGAACGACGGGCAGGCGCCGTTCCCGGAACACCACGTTGTCTACATCGACCCGGTGAGCTGGGCGCACTACAAAAAAACCGGTGAGTTCCGCGAGGGCACCGTCCTTGCCAAAGAACTGACGCGGGTTCGCGCGCCGGACGGTGCGAACGAAAACGGCTCGACCGAAGAGGTCAGCGGCGTCGGTTATTTCATGGGCGAATATTCTGGGTTCGAGATCACCATCAAGAGCAAAAAGCTCTATCCCGACGATCCTGGAAACTGGGCCTACTATACATTCGGCCATCATCCAGAACCTTACAATGCGACCGCAGAGACGCAACCGGCAGAAGCCTGCAACGCCTGTCACGAGGCAGCCGCAGCCGAGGATTTTGTTTTCACCCAGTTTTACCCGGTGCTTCGCGCGGCCAAGCCGTAGATTCGGCGGTCACCGCAACAATATCAATGATGCGTTTTTTCTAAGGTCAAAAAGCGAGACCTTTTGCCGTCCTGTCGAGCGGTGAATTTTGTGCCAATCTCTCCCAAAAGGGCTGGCCGTCAAGTTTCTATCTCGGCCTGCCTTTACAACGCCTGCAAAGGAGGAGCGACTATGAACTTTCGAAATACCATTCCCCGATCCGCTCTCTTCGCCTCGATCGCAATTTTCACGTTCGTACTCGCCTTGCCACCGACCGCCCTGGCCCAGGAAAAGTCGCTCTACGAGCGCCTGGGCGGCTACGACGCAATCTCGGCGGTGGTCGACGACTTCGCCGCGAAGCTCTTCGCCGATCCGGTCGTAGGCAAGCGTTTCTTTGGCATGGGCGCCGACACGCGCCAGGGCTTTCGACAGAAAAACAAGAACCTCGTGTGCAAAGTTACTGGCGGCCCGTGTAAGGTGATCAGCCGTCCTGCCGCCGTGGTGCACGGCGGTTTGGGGATCAAGGCCAGCGAGTTCGATATCGTGGTCAACCACCTTGTCGACACTCTCAAGAAGTTCGAAGTCCCCGAAAAGGAGAAGCAAGAGCTCCTGACCATTATCGGCACCCTCCGGCCCGACATCGTGGAGGTTGAGGGACAGTAGCCCGGCCCAAGACCGGTTCTCCGCGAACGGGATCGGGCAGTGTCGAGCTCCTCTAAACCAGAGAGAACCGCGCATGGAGATTCGCGTTAAACGAATTTACGAATCGCCAGAGCCGGCCGACGGGCATCGGCTGCTCGTCGACCGGCTCTGGCCGCGCGGCATATCAAAGGAGAGCGCCTCTCTCGACGCCTGGATGAGGGAGGTCGCCCCCAGTTCGGAACTCCGACGCTGGTTCGGTCACGATGCCTCGCGCTGGCGGGAGTTCAAGCGGCGCTACGGCGTCGAACTGGATATCCACCAGGACCTCGTGGCCGAGATCCTCTCGCTCGCCCGCGAACGTCCGGTCACTCTCATTTACTCCGCACGAGACTCCAACCACAATCAGGCGGTCGCCCTTGAGGAATACCTCTCTGCCAAGGTTAAGGCGACTCCGATCGCGAGGTAACACCGTGAAGCATTTCCGCATATTGGCCGCATTGATCGTGTTGCCGGTAATCTTTGGATCTCAGATGGTCGTCGGCCAATCGCCGAGCGCCTTTTCGCCTTACGTCGATGCCGAGGGCACGATCAGCATGCCTTCCGACTTTCGTGAATGGGCATACCTCGGCACCTGGTCCATCGCTGGCGACGACGAGGCGGGAGGGGCCGCCGGTTTTCACATCGTCTACACACAACCTGAAACCATCGAGGCCTATCGGCGAACCGGGGAATTCCCGGATGGCGCGGTGCTCGTGAAGGAACTGATCGAGGCCGATACCGGTGACTTGACGACGGGCCGCGTGAGTTGGGCTAACCGGGTTACCGGCTGGTTCGTCATGATCAAGGACCGGCAAGGCCGCTTCGAGGGTAATGGGCTTTGGGGGGACGGCTGGGGTTGGGCGTTGTTTCAGGCTGACGACCCAGCGACGACGGTTACCGAGGATTACAAGGCCGAGTGCATCTCCTGCCATGTCCCCGCCGAAAACGATGACTGGATCTATCTTCGCGGCTATCCGGTTTTGAAAAAGTAACCGCCGCCGACCCCGCTCAGCTGGTGGTCTTGCGGCGCTCGGCGACCGATTTGGGCAGCAGCAGGTAGAATCGCGCCTTTTGCTTCATGCGCCCGGCGTATTCGAGCGCGGCCTCGCCGGAGCCCCAGAAGAAATCGCCCCGAAGCGGGCCCTTGATCGCGCTGCCCGTGTCCTGGGCCACGACCAGCCGGCGTAGCGGCTTGTCGCCGCCGGGCCAGGTGGTGTCGAGATAGAGCGGCGCGCCGAAGGG
>CAXMQD010000158.1:0-2757 GCA_964194965.1 uncultured Acidimicrobiia bacterium
TCCCCTGCCGAGATTGGGTTGCTTTTTATGATCCATAGTCTCGGTTCCTCGATGGCATTTTTTCCGGCGGGGTTGCTGGCCGATCATGTCGCCAATCGCGGAATTCTGCTGACCGCGTCGTTCTTCTGGGTCGGCTTTGGCTATCTGACAGCTTCCTTTGTCGATGGCTTCTGGGCCTTTGCCATGCTGATCGCTGTTGCGGGTATGGGCGATGCGGCCTGGCATCCCATTGCAACCGGCGTGTTGGCGCAGATGCACAAAACGAGACGCGCCTATGCCCTCGGCATGCATGCCGTTGGCGGGCATATCTCAGAAGTTATCGCACTGCCCGCCGCCGGCCTGCTGTTGGCGATGTGGGACTGGCGCACGGCTATTCAGATACTGGTCATTCCGACATTGATTACGGGAATCTTCTTTATTTTTATCTCGCCGAAAGTGCCACGTCACGTCAACTCCCGGCCGACGCGGGCTGACTTCGCCGATATCTGGCGGATCTGGACCACGAGTTCGGGTCTGCGGATTCTCGCGCTGTTTATCTCCTACAATATGGGCCTATTCGCGATCATCACGATGACCCCGCTGTATCTCAGGGCCAATCATAGTATGAGTTGGATGGCCACGGGCTTCGCGATGGCAGCGATGGTGTTGCCTGGCGCGCTGTTGCAGCCTTGGATGGGCAAGATATCCGATAGGATTGGGCGGCGGCCCTTGATCGTCATCGGCAACGCGGCTGCAACCGGGGCGGCATTTGTCGCCTGGCTGCCAACGACATTCGGGCTCTCATTCATTGCACTGGGGGTCGCGCTGACGGTGCTCGTGGCCATCCGGGCGGTGCTGCTGGCAGCGGCAATCGACCATGCCGGCGGGCGCGAGGGGACAAGTCTAGGGCTGGCGTTCGCTTTCATGGACGGTTTCGCCGCTTCTGCCGCAGTGCTTGCTGGCTTGGCGGGAGAGAACGATATCGCAAATGCATTTCTACTCGCGAGCGGATTCTCTTTGGTCGCGGTTATAATCGCCGTCACCACACCGAAACCGGCCCGCGCAACGACAGATTCGGCAGCCCGACATCCTACCACGCCCTAAGTTTTGGGACCGGTCGCCAGCTTCTTATGAGGCAATTACCATTGCGCCCCTCTATCCCCCGGCCTTCGTCACCGTGGCGGCGTGCTTAGGAGCGCCCTCCGGCGGGTCCAAGTAGAATTCGATGAGCGCGCGTGCCTCGGGACCATCCCATTCGGCCGGGCCGCCATAGGCGCCGACGATCCCGCCGCCGCGGTCGATCAGGAAGCTGGCCGGCAGGCCGGTCACCCCGAAGGCCCGGAACAGGGCCCCCTTGGGGTCGTGATAGAGCCCCAGCCGCGCGAGCCCCAGGCGCTTGGCGAAGGGCCGAATCACCTTGACGCCGGCGCGGTCGATGGAGACCGCCACCACGCTCAGGCCCCGGTCGCCGAGCGCCGCCTGCAGGCGGTCGAGCGACGGCATCTCCCGCACGCAAGGGGCACACCAGGTGGCCCAGAAGTTGAGCAGCACCACCCGACCCTCGAAATCGGCGATCCGGACGCGGGCTCCGGCCAGGTCCGTGAAGACCTCCCCCGGTGCTGGCACGGGCGGGTCCAAAAGGGTAAAGTTCTCGCCGAACGCGCCCTGTAGCGGTGGCGCTGGGTCCGCGGCGGCGGCATTTCGCGGGTCCGCGAAGGCCAGGGCGAGGGCCAGGCCGAGGACCGCGGTGGCGAACACCAATGCTTGGGCGTTTTTCTTGAACATCAATGTGTCGTCTGTCCTAATCATGAGCACGAGATCGAGCAAGACCCCAGAGAAACCGGAACCGGACGCCGGCGGCGGAACCGGAGCCAACCTCATGTGGGGCGGCCGTTTCGCCGCCGGCCCGGCGGAGGCGATGGCGCGCATCAACGCCTCGATCGATTTCGACCGGCGGCTCTACGTGGAAGACATCGCGGCCTCCAAGGCGCACAGCGCCATGCTGGCGCGCCAGGGCATCATCTCGGAGCAGGATGGCGCGGCCATCGCCCAGGGTCTAGACACAATTGCGCGAGAAATCGAGCGCGGCGAGTTCGAGTTTCAGGCCGCGCTCGAGGACATCCACATGAACATCGAAGCCCGGCTCGGGGAGCTGATCGGCGAGGCGGCCGGGCGCCTGCACACGGCGCGCTCGCGCAACGACCAGGTCGCGACCGACTTCCGGCTCTGGGTGCGCCAGGCAATGGACGGACTCGACCAGCAGGCGCGCACCCTGCAGGCGGCGCTGGTCGACCAAGCCGAGGCCCATGCCGCGACCGTCATGCCGGGCTATACCCACCTGCAGGCCGCCCAGCCGGTCACCCTCGGCCATCACCTGTTGGCCTACGTGGAGATGTTCGGCCGCGACCGGGGACGCCTTGCCGATGCCCGTGCGCGGCTCAACGAATGCCCGCTCGGCGCGGCCGCGCTGGCCGGCACGTCATTTCCCATCGACCGCGCGGCGACCGCTGCGGCACTCGGCTTCGACCGGCCCACCGCGAACTCCATCGACTCGGTCTCGGACCGGGACTTCGCGCTCGAATTTCTGTCCGCCGGCGCGATTATGGCCACGCATCTCTCGCGCCTGGCCGAGGAGATCGTGATCTGGTGCTCGGATGGTTTCAAGTTCGTGGTCCTGTCCGACGCCTTCACCACCGGCAGCTCGATCATGCCGCAGAAACGCAATCCCGACGCGGCCGAATTGGTGCGCGGCAAGGCCGGGCGCGTGCTCGGCGCGCT
>CAXMQD010000159.1:0-9543 GCA_964194965.1 uncultured Acidimicrobiia bacterium
GCTGTCGTCGGCGGCGAAGAACAACACCGCGCGGGCGACATCCTCCGGGTAGAGCTTGCGCTTGAGGCATTGGTTCTCGAGCAGTTTCGCCTCGCCCTCGGGCGTGAGCCACTTGGCGATCTGGCGCTCGGTCATGATCCAGCCGGGCAGCACCGAGTTGACGCGGATGTTGTCGGGACCGAGATCGCGGGCCAGCGAGCGGGTTAGGCCGACCACCGCCGATTTGGCCGCGGAATATCCGGGCATGCCGCCCTGGCCGACCATCCAAGTGACCGAGCCGAGATTGACGATGGCGCCGCCGCCAGCCTCGGCCATGCCCTTATGCACCGCCTGCACGGCGAAGAATTGGTGGCGCAGGTTCACCGCCATGCGGTCGTCCCAGTACTCGGGCGTGACCTCGTCGATGGCGTGGCGCTCGTCGTGGGCGGCGTTGTTGATCAGAATGCGGATCGGTCCCAAGGCCTCGGCGGCCTGGGCGATGGTGGATCGGAGCGCCGGAATATCGCGCAGGTCGCAGGGCAGGAACAGCGGCACCGGATCGCCCGATGCGGCGATCCGCCCGGCCAGTGCCCGGCTGCCCGCCGCGTCGATGTCGACGAAAGCGACCCGGGCGCCCTGGTGGCAGAAATGCTCGACGATCGAGGCCCCGATCCCGCCGCCGCCGCCGGTCACGAAGACCGTCCGGTCCTTGAGGCTTGGGTAGATCGCACTATTCTGCATCGCGGTGTCTCCCGTTTTCTACTTGTTTCCTACTCGCGAGTCCGCGCAGGATTCCCGGTACCGGAATAATTCCGATTGCAGGTCGAATCGTACTGTTTTTTATCGGCCCATGATCCAGAGGATACGCGATGGGGAGACGCGAATTGAAGACTATAAAGGGACCGGCCCGGTTCTTCGCCCGGTTCGTAGGCGACGAACCGCCGTTCAACAGTGTCGACACGGTCGGTGATTGGACCGCCGCGTCGGGCGGGCCCGGACATGACCATTGATTCGGCCACCGGCGGTGGGACGTTGGGCCGGCGCCTGCGACTCGGCATGGTCGGTGGCGGGCAGGGCGCTTTCATCGGCGCCGTGCACCGGATCGCGGCGCGCCTCGACGACCGCTACGAGCTGGTCGCCGGCGCGTTCTCCAGCGATCCCGGCCGCGGCCGGGCCTCGGCCGCCGAACTCGGCGTGGCGGGCGAACGGGCCTACGGGAGCTACGCCGAGATGGCGGCGGCGGAGGCGGCGCGCGACGACGGCATCGACATCGTCACCATCGTGACGCCGAACCACGTCCACCACGGACCCGCCACGGCGTTCCTAGAGTCCGGAATCCACGTCATCTGCGACAAGCCGCTGACCACCACGCTCGACGACGCACTGGACCTGGCCGAGACGGTGCGGCGGACCGGCCTGGTGTTCGGCCTGACCCACAACTACACCGGCTATCCCATGGTTCGGCAGGCGCGCGAAATGGTGCTGGCGGGCGCGCTCGGCGCCATTCGGGTGGTCCAGGTCGAGTATCCCCAGGACTGGCTGAGCGAGAAACTCGAGGATACCGGCCACAAACAGGCGGCCTGGCGCACCGATCCCAAGCAGGCCGGACCAGCCGGCTGTGTCGGCGACATCGGCACCCACGCCCACAACCTGGCTACGTTCGTCACCGGTCTCGAGGTCACCGAGCTCTGCGCCGAGCTGACCACCTTCGTGCCGGGCCGGGCGCTCGACGACAACGCCCACATGATGCTGCGTTTCGAAGGCGGCGCCCGGGGCGCGCTGTGGTCGAGTCAGGTCGCACCGGGCAACGAGAACGGCCTGCGGATCCGGGTCTACGGCGAGACCGGCGGGCTCGAATGGCACCAGGAGCATCCGAACCACCTGCGCCACGGCCCCTTGGGCGAACAACCGCGCCTGGTCGCGCGCGGCGGTGCCGGCGCGGGCGCGGCGGCGGGGCGTGTGACGCGCATCCCGCCGGGCCATCCCGAAGGTTATCTCGAAGGCTTCGCCAACATCTACAGTGATATCGCCGTGGTCGTCGCCGCGCGCCTCGAGGGTCGCGATCCCGACCCCGGCGCCGGCGGCTTCCCGACCGTCGAGGACGGCGTTCGCGGGGTCAAGTTCATCGAGGCGGCCGTGGAATCGAGCCAACGCGGCGGCGTCTGGGTCGACGCAAGGGTCTCGATCTAATACCGGGTACTATCCCGCCGCCTGGGGCGGCCGCCAGTCGGGCCCGCCGCCTGGGGCGGCCGCCAGTCGGGCCAGCCGACCGCTGCCTCCAGCGCCGCGGCGATGCGCAACGCGGTCACGTCGTCGAAGCGGCGGCCGACGATCTGCAGCGCCGCGGGCAGGCCGGATGGCGTGATGCCCGAGGGCACGGTGATCGCCGGGCATTGGCTCACCAGGTTGAACACCAGGGTCAGCTCGAGCGCGATGTAGCGGCCCGCTTCGTCCTCGTAGTCGAAATCCGAATCGGTCAGGTCGTGCGGCGGCGCGACCCGGGTGACGGTCGGACAGACCAGGGCGTCGTAGCGCTCGAAAAGCTCGCAAAGCCCGTGCCATTGTTTGGTTCGCAGGGTCTCCAAGCGCTTGACCGACACCGCATCCAGCTTCAGGCCCGCATCTATCAAGCGGACCAAACCCGGGGCCATCTGGTCGCGCCACTCATCCAGATACGGGCCGGCCCAGGCTGCCAGGTAGACCTTCCAAATGTCGAACCAGGCGTCGCTCAGCTCGCGGGTCCAGCCGAGTTCGACCTCGTCCACCACCGCGCCGAGGTCGCGCAGTATGGCACAGGCGTCCCGGGTCTTTTCGGCGACGTCGGGCTCGATGGCGTAGTAGCCGAGGTCCGGGCTGAACGCGATCCGCAATCCGGCGGCGCCTTTGGCGACATCGCCGAAATTGTCGATGCGGGTCGGGATCGACATGATGTCGCGTTCGTCGGGGCCATGGGTGACTTCGAGGAACAGCGCCGCATCGCCGACCGTGCGCGCCAGCGGACCGAAATGGGAAATGTTGTCGAACACGCTCGGGATGATGTCCATGGGGATGCGCCCGAGGCTGGGCTTGAATCCCACCAGTCCGCAATAGGCGGCTGGAATGCGGACCGAGCCGCCCATGTCGCTGCCCTCGGCCAAGGGCACGCAGCCCGCGCTGACCGCGGCGCCCGCACCGCCCGAGGAGCCGCCGGGCGTGCGTCCCAGGTCCCAGGGATTGCGGGTCAGGCCCCAGAGCGCGCTTTCGGTAAAACTGGAATGGGCGAACTCCGGCGTCGTGGTCTTGCCGATGACGATGGCGCCGGCCGCGCGCAGCCGCTCGACGATGATCGGGTCGTCATCGGGCACCCAGTGCTCCAGGATCAGCGAGCCCTGGGTGGTGCGCTTGCCCTTCATCGGCGTGAAATCCTTGATCGCGATCGGCACGCCGTGCAGTGGCCCGTCCGCCGCGCCGCGCGCCAGGCGTCGGTCGGCCGCACGTGCGAGATCGAGGGCTTCCTCGCCGTAGACGAAGCAGAAGCAGTTGAGCACCCCATTGACCTCGTCGATGCGCGCCAAGGCGTTGCCCACCGCCTCGGCCGAGGAAATTCGGCCCTCGCGGATCATGCCGGCGAGCTTGATGGCGCTCGTGTAGGCCAGGTCGAGATCGCTCATCGGTCTCGGTTCTCAGCTGATTGCATTCGGCGCCAGAGTGACGCCGCGGGACGATAGGCTCAAGCCCCGCCCGCACGGCCCGGCCATGAGACAGGTGGACATCCCGGCGCGGGCGGGTTTCACTGGGGCCCCCGCCAAGAGGCACTATCACGGCGACCGAGATGTCTGAGACCGCTGCACAAGATAACGCCGAGCCCAAGATCAGGTGCCAGGGCCTGTGGAAGGTGTTCGGGCGCAATCCCCAGCGTGTCCTGCGCGACCTCGATCCCGCGCTGTCGCGCAAGCAGGTGCAGGAACGCACCGGCCATGTGATCGCGGTCAAGGACGTGTCCTTCGAGGTGCGGCGGGGCGAGACATTCGTGGTCATGGGTCTCTCGGGCAGCGGCAAGTCCACCCTGGTGCGTTGCATCTCGCGGCTGGTCGAGCCGACCGCGGGGCAGATCGTCATCGACGGCGCCGACGTCACCGCGATGAGCGATCGCCGGCTGATCGATCTCAGGCGGCACAAGATGTCCATGGTGTTCCAGCACTTCGGTCTGCTGCCCCATCGCCGGGTCATCGACAACGTCGGTTACGGGCTGGAGGTCCAAGGCATGGCCAAGGCCGAGCGGCACAAGAAGGCGGAAGCAGTGCTCGAGCTGGTGGGACTGGATGGCTGGGAGAACAACTATCCGCGCGAACTCTCGGGCGGCATGCAACAGCGCGTCGGCCTCGCGCGTGCGCTCGCGGTCGACCCGGAGATCATGCTGTTCGACGAGCCGTTCAGCGCCCTCGACCCCTTGATCCGGCGCGAGATGCAGGACGAGCTGCTCCGGCTCCAAGATGTCGTGCGCAAGACCATGATCTTCATCACCCACGATTTCCTGGAAGCGATCAAGATGGGCGACCACATCGCGATCATGAAGGACGGAGAATTCGTGCAGGTCGGCACGCCCGAGGAAGTGGTCGCTCGCCCGGCCGACGACTACGTGCGGGCGTTCTCCGAAGACGTGCCGCGCCACAAAGTCTTGAACGCCAGCTCGATCATGAACCAAGACAACGTCACGGTGGCGCCGGGCGAGGAGGTTCGAGTCGCGCTCGAGCGAATGCGCGAGCGTGGTCGCGCGGCCGCCTTCGTGGTCGGGCCCGACGGCGAATATCTGGGGACCCTCGGCGCCGCCGACGCCGAGGCCGCGGAGAACGGCGCCAGCGTCGAGGCGATCGCGGCGGCGGCGGCGGCGGTTTCGCCGGAAACCTTGGTCGAGGCACTGATCGAGCGCGCCGCGCGAAGCGACGTCCCGCTGCCGGTGGTCGACGCGGCGCGCCATTTGATCGGCTCGGTCGATCGCACGGCGATCATGTTGGCGCTCGAAGGCAAGAGCTAAACGTCATTCGGACGAGAAGGCTTGCAAAGCAAACGGGCCTCCGAAACGTCGAAGGCCCGTTTGTTGTGCGTCTTTGTGATAGAGTTTACATGGCCGCCGGCAGCCAAGCCCGCCAGACGTCCCCGTTCGCCGCCATCCACTTGCGGACCGCGGCTTCCAAATCCATGCCGTCGATGTCGACATCCAGGATTATGCCGGCCTGCTGGGTATTGGAGAGGTTCTGGTTGACGAGCAGCTGATGCACGGCCGGGTGCTTTTCCTTGAGCTCCGTGGACCCATAATTGAACGTCGGGTCGTCGGGCCAGTCGGTTGCCGGCCAGTCATCGTCGGTATGGGCGGGCAGGCCGACCTCCACCAGATCGTACTTGGCGTGGACCCAGTGTGGCTCCCAGGCGTAGACCAAAAGCGCCTCGCCGCGCGAATAGGCCGCGTCCAGTTCGGCCCAATGTGCCGTCTCGGAGCCGATCACGACCACGACGAAATCCACGCCGAGGCCTTTGGCCCGCTCCGCGTCTTTGCATTCCCAGGCGGCCACGGGACAGGCCAGGAGTCGTCCCTTCGGCGCGGTTTCCAGGGTCTTGAAGACGTCGTGGTACTTGTTCAAGTCCGCATAGGTCTTGAGGTCCGGCGCCATCGGCTTGATGCCGCGCGCGGCGTCACCCTCGATGACATAGCGCGGCACGTACCATCCGCTCGCTCCGACGACGCCCATGCGGCCGAACATCTCGACCTGGCCATCGCCGCCGTACTCCGTGAGGTATTTTTCCTTGGCGGGGTTGTAGGACGGCCAACCTTCGCAGGCGAAATCGATTTCCCCGGCGACAATCGCCTCCCAGACCTGGGAACCCGTGGGCAGGAAGACCCGCTTCACCTTGTAGTCCATCTCGTCTTCCAAGATGATTTGGATCAACTTGCAGGACACCAGGTTGCCGGTCCAGTCGCCCTCGTGAAGTTTCAAGAGCCCCTTGGCCGCATGACTGACCGTTGGCGCCACCGCCATCGCTACCACGAAAGCCGCAACCAGCGACCCTTTTCCGATTCGATTGATTAAGCTCACAGCGATTCCCTCCCTTGATCGATACGCGGTTTTTTTAGCTGCTTTTTCGATGCATGCCTTTGTTAGGTTGGGTTCAGTCTAGGGCATTTCCCGGCGATCGGCGATGAATATTTGGCTCGATATCCACGCCTATTATCCGCAACCAAGCTATTGGACTCCGGAAGATATTCTTCGCCTCTGGCTCCAGGCTTGGGTGAGGCGGTCCAGAATGATGGCCAGAAAGACGATGCTGAGGCCGGCCTGAAGGCCCTTGCCCGTATTGACCTTGGCGAGCGCGTTGAACACTTCCTCGCCCAGGCCGCCGCCGCCGATCAGAGGCGTGATGATGCTCATGGCGAGCGCCATGCACAGCGCCTGGTTGACGCCCATCATGATGGACGGCAGGGCCAAGGGCATGCGCACCTTCATCAGAGTCTGCAGGAAGGTCGAGCCGAACGAACGCGCGGACTCGACCGTCTCACCCGGGACCTCGCGGAGGCCGAGGTTGGTGAGCCGAACAAGCGGCGGAATCGCGTAGACGCAGGTCGCGATCACCGCGGAGACGACATTGCCGCCGAAGAACATGAGCACCGGCACCAGATAGACGAAAGGCGGCATGGTCTGCATGGCGTCGAGCACCGGCTTCATGATGGCCTCGAACACGTCGCTGCAGGCCATCGCAATGCCGAGCGGCACGCCAAACAGGAAGCACAGGAACACCGAGACCAGGATCGTCGCCAAGGTCAGCATCGAGGTTTCCCACAGGCCCACGGCACCGATGAAGATCAGCGCCGCCAGGGTCACCAACGCCAGCCAGCGTCCGGCCGAGAGCCACATGATCCCGGTCACCAGCGCGATGGTGTACCACCAGGGCAGTGCGACCAGGAAATCCGCCAGGGGATCCAGAAGCCAGGAGAAGACCCCATAGCGAATCCAGGTCGTCACGACGATGAATGTCTCGTTGACCTTGAGCCAATCCAAAGCGGCATCGGCGGGCTCGCGTATGGAGAACCGCCAGGCGCGCGGGAAATCGCCGTAGCTCACCAGATAGCTGTCGATCAGATAGACGGCAAGCACCAGCGTGGCGCCGGCCGCGAAGAAGGCATGGTTTCGGATGAACGCGCCGAGGCTCTGGGCGGCGCTGCGGGAGATCGGCCGGAGAACGGTGCCTACGATCGCGGCCACAGTCTGGGCGAACACCCGGCTGGCGGCGCGGCAAAATTCGCAGGCCGCGGCGAGGGCACGTTCGAATGTCCGGGCCCAGGCGGCATCTTCGAGCCGACTCGGCAGCAGCTGGAAGGGGTCCCTATGTTGCCCGGCCCCGCTTCCCCGTTCCGCGCTCAGGGCGTAGCTGATGCGGTCGAAGATGATCGCCATGAACACGATCGACAGGCCGCCTTCCAGGCTCCAGCCGATGTTGAGGTTGCGCAGCGCCTGCCAAACTTCGTAGCCCAGGCCGCCGGCACCGATGAAGGTCGCGATCACCACCATGCCAAGCGCCATCATGACGGTTTGGTTGATGCCCATCATGATGGACGGCAAGGCCAGCGGCAGCTTGACCTTGATCAGCAGCTGCAGCGGCGTGGAGCCGTAGGACCGGGCGGCTTCGAGGGTTTCGGCAGGTACCTGGCGGATGCCCAGGTTGGTCAGCCGCACCGCTGGCGGCAGCGCGTAGATGACCGTCGCCAGGATTGCAGGCGGACCGCCGACACCGAAAAAGAAGATCGCAGGGATCAGATAGACGAAGCTGGGCATGGTCTGCATGGTGTCGAGGATCGGCCGGACGATTGCCTCGACCCGGTCGTTCTGCGAGGCGGCGATACCCAGCAGGACCCCGAAGGTGGCGGAAAGGACGACCGACACCGCCATCAGGCTGAGCGTCGTCATGGCCGAATCCCACATCCCCGTGGTGCCCCAGAACAGCATGACGGCGATGCAGAACAACGATAACCGCAAGCCGCCGCACCACAGCGACATCAGGGCGACCGCGAGGATAGACACCGGCCAGGGCATCAACAGCAGGAAGAGTTCGACCCGGTCCAGACCGTCGCCGACCGCCCCGGCAATCGCCTTGGTCAACCAGCGATAATTGTCCTTGAGCCACGCCTCGCCGTCATTGACCCATTCGGCGAAGGGAAAATTGTCGGCCACGGCGCCGGGGAAAGGGTAGGACCCGGCGCCAAGGCCGGCGACCACGATGGAGATCAGCAGAACGACAATGACGGCCGCGAGCAGCGCCATGTCTCTGCGCTCGCGGATGAATTCGCTTAATCCAGGCGGTGTCGTGTCGGTCATGGCCACACGCGGCGTCTTTCTCCCAGCTTGTTAGATAGACCAGGCGCGCGCCCAAATCCATCAATACCGGTTGGCGGCCCGGGTGCGGTATTGTTATCCCGCCTGCAATACAGAACAGAATTTTTTATCCGGAAAAGTTCCACGACAACACATTAACTATAATTATTAACTATATATATTAATATAATATGATTTTTCGATGCGAATGGAGACTTATTAGCGCTTTTTTGACAGAATAAGCCGTTTTGTATCTTGTATGATAGAGTTTTAACTTGTATTATTAAGAATAGTTATTTATTTATATTAACATAACAGGAAGCCAAGTGGACGTTCTTAGCTGGGACAAGAAGGGAAAAACCTATGTACGGACTACGAAATCTCTCGCGGCTCTGGAAAGATGAAAGCGGCATTTCTTCGGTCGAATACGCGCTGTTGCTCTCATTCATCGCGGCCGGCATCATCGTCGCCGCCGACTTGCTGAGCAGCGCGGTCCAGAACCAGATGACCGAGGTTGCCGATTGCATCGACGACGCTGCGACCTGTTGATCCGAATTCCGCTTCGAACTGGTTCGGCCGCTCCGGTTTCGGAGCGGCCGTTTCCATTTGAGGGGATGCCGGATTTTCCGGGCGCCAAGCTGCGGCGGATGCCGGCAAAATCCGAGAATATCGTTCGGATTATCTTTCGGCCTTCCCGGCTGCGGCCCCGCCACCGGACCAATGGTTTCGGCGCGGGCCGGGACCCTTCCTTGCTCGGAAGATCCTAGATGCAGGCCGCCTCCTGGCGCATGAAGACCTCGGCGGTCAAGTCTCTTCCGTTGAAGAAGCCGAAGACATCGCCCAGGGCCACCTGTTCGGCGGGCACCGTTACGGTGACGCTGACCTGCGGGCAAACCCCGGTTGCCGCGGTGACCAAGAAGTCGGCAAAATCGGCGAGATATGAGCAGGCGGTCCACTCCGCCGTGCCCGCGGTCGGTGGCGTTTCGTCGTTGCAGCCAATCTGAACGCCGTCGTCGTAGCCGACCTCCGCCACGGCCATGCGCCGGACCGCCTCGCGGGCCGCATTCTCCATGTTCACGTGCGCGTAGAGGGTCGTTCCGAAGGCGATGATGCTGAACAGGAACATCATCAGCACCGGCAGGATGATTGCGAACTCGACCGACGAGATTCCGCTCGTGCATCGCAGCAACCGGCGCACGGCCCCAACGCGCCGGAGCCCGCT
>CAXMQD010000160.1:0-6189 GCA_964194965.1 uncultured Acidimicrobiia bacterium
GGTGTTTTCGGCCAATCTGCTGAGTAGCTACTATAGCAATATCGAGGCGGCGGACAGCGCCTATGACCGGTTGCTCCTGGCCTCTGCCTCAGCCATCGCCGAACGCACGGTCTTGCGCGAGGACGGGCTGCATGTGGACGTTCCCTATGTCGCCCTGGATATGTTGGCGTCAACGGCCCAGGACCGAGTTTTCTATGCCGTCTCCGCGCCGGACGGCAAAGTGGTGACGGGTTACGACGATTTACCCTTGCCAGAACGAAGAGATGGCGGGGTCCCGCAAGAGCCGGTCTTTTACAACTCCGTATTCAAGCAGGCGTCGGTGCGCATCGTGGCGCTCCGGTCTTTCGTCTCCGGCAGAAACCTGTCGGGATACGTGACCATCCAAGTCGCGCAAACAAGGCGCGATCGCGACGGCTTGATCTACAGTCTGCTGCGGCAAAGCGCCTTGTGGACGTTGGTCATCGCCATCACCGGCGCCATCGCCGCTTGGTTCGGCGTCAGTATCGGCCTCAGGCCACTGGCCCGGCTGCGAGACGCCCTGGGGCGGCGTTCGCCAGACGACGTGCGTCCCGTCCTGCATGACGTGCCAAACGAATTCAAGCCATTGGTGGGCGCCATCAACGGCATGCTATATCGCCTCGAGGGCGGCTTGAGTTCGATGCGTAATTTTATCAGCGATGCCTCTCACCAACTGAAGACGCCATTGGCCAGTCTGCAGGCGCAGAGCGAGATGGCGTTGCGGGAAACCGATCCCGACGATGTCCGCAAGGCATTGGTCAGAGTCAATAAAAGTGCCAAGCGCACGAGCCGCCTGGTCCAGCAGCTGCTGTCCCACGCCCGCGCCACCGGAGCTTCCGAGGCCTTTGCCGACTTTGACCTGGTCCAACTGGTCCGGGAAACCATCGAGATACTCTTGCCTCGGGCGATCGCCAAAAATATTGACCTCGGCTATGAAGGCGATGAACGGGCGCTGATGTTCGGGGACCGCGCGCTAATCGGCGAGTTGAACCTTAACCTCGCGGACAACGCGATCAAATATTCGCCCGCCGGGTCCATCATCACCGTAGAGGTGCGAGTGGTGGAAGGCGCGCTACGCCTGATCCTCGAGGACGACGGCCCCGGTATTCGGGAGGCGGACCGTCAGGGTGTGTTCGAACGATTCGTCAGGCTGCAGAACTCGCCCGCCGAGGGCTGTGGCCTGGGGTTGGCGATCGTGCGCGAAATCGCCAGCCGGCACGGGGCCACAGTAACTCTTGGCGATGTTCACGAGGGCGGTTTGCGGGTCGAAGTCGTATTCCCAACTCACGACGGTGCGGGGGCATGACATGAGCGTTGCAAGACGGTTCGGATTCGTTTTCTTGGCGAGCGTGTTCGTGGTGTCGTGGATACCGGCGTCGATTGCGGAACTGGTCCGCTTCCCAGCCCTCGGAACGCCTGCCGAGACGCTCGTCATCTACAGTTCCACCGACCTCGACCGCATCGGACACCTGGTACGCGCCTTTCAGGAACGTTATCCCGGCATCGCCATCGACTATCACGAATTGAACACACTCGAAATCCACCAGCGGATCATCGACGAAACCGACGCCGGCGCACCCACGGCTGACTTGACCTTGAGTTCCGCCATGGACCTGCAGATCAAACTGGTGAATGACGGTTATGGCCGGGCATACTATTCCGGGGAAACCAAGGTCTTGCCCGGTTGGGCGAATTGGCGCAACGAGGCCTTCGGCTTCACTTACGAGCCGGCGGTAATCATCTACAACCGTGCCCTGGCGCCGGAACTGAATCGGGTCCGCAGCCGTTTCGAGCTGGCGAAAATGTTGAGCGAACAGAGCCTCAGCATGCGCAACCGCGTCGTCACTTATGATCCGGAACATAGTGGCCTGGGCTACTTGTTTGCGACCCAGGATGCGGCCCGGTCCGAGGATTTCTGGTATCTGGCCCGCAGCTTGGGCGACAGCGGCGTGCAGCTGATGACGACCACCTCTTCCATGATCGACAAAGTAGCAAGCGGGGATGCGCTGATCGCTTACAATGTCCTCGGCTCTTACGCCTTGGCCCGGGCCCGGGACAACCCGGATTTGGCGATTACCATTCCGCAGGATTACTGCCTGGTGATGTCGCGGATCGCGGTCATTGCCAAGGCGGCGCGCAGTCCCCAGGCGGCGGGACATTTCATCGATTTTCTGCTGTCACAAGAAGGTCAGGAACTAATCGCCGGGCCGGCGTATCTTTATGCCATCAGGACCGATATCAGCGGTGAGGCAACGGCCAAGAATCTGCAGGAAACGGCCAATGGCCCCTTGATCCCCATACACTTCGGCCCTGGCCTGCTGGTCTATTTGGACCGGATGAAACGCGAGGATTTTCTGACCCGCTGGCAAAGGGCCATGGACGGCAAGTAACGTAAGGCCAACCCTCGGCGCGCGCGGCGCGGTTCCCGTGGCAAAGCTAGAATGGGGTGGGCAAGAGGCCGAGTTCTATACGACGGCCATAAAAAGGCTTACACCTAATCCCCAGCCCAACCCTAAAGGAGATACTTGGTGACCGAGCCGACACCTGAAAACCTTGCCGTTTTGACCCAATGGGACACGCCCACCATCTGCAATGCGCTCGAGGAAATCGTGCCGGAACGCCGGGGCCACGGATTTACCACCGAACCCCTGGTGGCTTTGGATCCGGACCTTCCGCCGATCTGTGGTTATGCCCGGACCGCGACCATCCGTGCCGCCCGGCCGGCCAACGAAACGGCGGCGGAGACGGCGGCCAAGCGCGTGGCCTACTACGCCTATGTGGCGCAACAACCGATGCCCGCCATCGTCGTGATTCAGGATATCGATCCCCGGCCGGGCATCGGCGCCTTCTGGGGCGAGGTGCAGACCAACGTTCACCAGGGCCTCGGCGTCATCGGGGCGGTGACCAACGGTTCTTTCCGGGACGTGGCCGACTCTGCACGCGGCTTCAATCTACTGGGCGGCGAGGTTGGGCCGAGCCATGCCTTCGTGCATGTCGTCGATATCGACTGCCAGGTCACGGTTTTCGGGCTCACGGTGTCGACCGGCGATATCGTACATGCGGACCGCCATGGCGCCGTCATGATCCCGGCACGCGCGGTCGCGCAAATCCCCGCCGCGGTGGAGCTTATCTCCCGGCGCGAGGCGAAAATCATCGCGGCCGCCAAGGCGCCCGGCTTCGACGTGGCGAAACTCAAGGCCGCCATGGGCGCGGCCAAGGATATCCACTGAACCATTTCCGATAAGCCTGACGCGTCCCCTCCACAAGTGTGCCGGATTGCCGGTGCTCGTGTGGCTCTGTAGCGTGCTTGCTGGGGCACGGGGAAGGCTAGGGGGCGAACGGCCGGGTCGTGTCTCGGTTTAAAATCGACGCGCTGAAAGCACGAAGCGGGTCCGCATGTCGGCGTATCCTCCGAAAGCGGTCATCTCTGCGGTGCGGTGGTTGAGGCCGGGGCCAGCCATAAGCGGGTACGGTGTGCGATGGCAACCAAATGGGTGGTCCTTTTCGAAGTAGATCCTGCGGACGTCTGTTTGCAAGCCCCCCCAATCGGAGACCGGCATTTGCCGGCCTCCGATAAACAGGGGTGGTTAGCTGAGCCTGTTTGCGAGGACTTCAGCGATCGGAGCGGCCGATGCCGGATTCTGGCCTGTGATCAGCGCGCCGTCTTCAACAACATTCGGAGTCCAGTTGGCGTTGGAGCGCTTGAAGTTTGCGCCGTTGGCGATCAGCGCCTGCTCCAGCGAGAAGAGCAGGTGCTGTGACAGATCGAGCTCGTTGTCTTCCGAGTCCGTGAAGCCCGTCACGACCTTACCCTTCACCAGTGGCTCACCATTCGGCTTCTTGGCATCTCGCAAAATTGCCGGCGCGTGACAGACCATTGCCACCGGTGTCTCGGCCTCGATCATTTCCTCGATCATCGTGATTGCGAGAGAATCGCTTGCCAGGTCCCACAGCTGACCGTAGCCACCTGGGAAAAAGGCACCGTCGAAGCTGCGGTAGTTGATCTCGCTGAGCTTCGTTGTATCGGCCAGAGCCCGCTGAGCGGCAGGATCTTTCTCGAAACGGCGGGTATTGTCGGTCGTGAAGGCGTCGTTGTAGCTAAACGGATCGATCGGTGCCGCACCACCCTTGGGGCTGGCCATGACGACTTCAATGCCGCGTTCCTTGAATGTGTAGTACGGGGTTGCAACCTCATCGAACCAGTTGCCGGTCTTTTTGTCACTGACGCCCATATTGTCATGGGAGGTCAGCACCATAAGCACGCGCTTAGCCATAAGGAGTCTCCTTTTTCTTGTTCGGAGTTCTATCTATCGATAGATAGCTATATATGAATTGACGCCCTTGCCGTCAAGGCTTATCTATCGATAGATAGTAATTTCTTGAGGGAAAAATGACTAACACCTCATCTATGCGCGAACGCATTCTCAATGCGGCTGAGAAACGCGTACGTGCGGTCGGGTTCAACGCTGTGAGCTTCCGCGATCTCGCGAATGACGTCGGCGTGAAAAGCTCAAGCGTCCACTACCATTTTCCCCAGAAGGAGGATTTGGGAGAGCAGTTAGTCAAGCGCTACTCGGAGCGCTTTCAGGCCCGGCTCGATCAGATTGACATTGAAGAGGTTGGCCCGATCGGAGCGCTTGAGGCATTCATCGCATTGTATGCCGAAGCATTGATTGTCGGAGAGTCAGTCTGCCTGTGCGCCATCCTAGGGGCGGAAGCCAACAGCCTGCCGGGCCGGATCCATGCCGGCGTCCAGGCTTTTTTCCACGCGAATACGAAATGGCTGACGGAAATTCATAGCCGAATTCCGTCATCGACGATGCTTATGACGCCAATTGAGATCGTATCCGCGCTGGAGGGCGCCATGATTGTGTCGACTGCAATGAAGAGCAGAGAGGCATTTGATGCCACGGCCCAACGAATAATGGCGAGCTACAGGTGACACTAAAAGGATCTGCAAATCATCGCTTTTGCGAGATTTCGCAACTGGCCCGTTTTCGACCGATGAACCCGCGCCGAGGTCCGCCGTGGGGGGGCGGCAGGTATGATCTGCCGAAAAGCCGACATGGCGTAATTGCGGCCGCGCCCGCTCCCTTGCCGTGGGCGGGGGCGCGCGGCTAGATTGGCGGGCTGTTCGATTGGGATGTTTGGATGCGCTATATTTCCACGCGCGGGCGCGCGCCCGCACTCGGCTTCGACGAGGCCCTGCTGACCGGGCTGGCGCGCGACGGCGGGCTCTACGTGCCCGAGACTTGGCCGACGCTCACCGGGCCCGAGATCCGCGCGCTGGCCGGGCTGCCTTATGCGGAAGCCGTGTTCCGGGTCATGCGCCCGTTCGTCGGCGCGGCGATTCCCGAGGACGACCTCGGCGCCTTGCTGGGCGAGGCCTACGCCGGCTTCGACCACCCCGCGGTCGCCCCGCTCAAGCAGCTCGACCACCGGACCTGGCTGTTGGAGCTTATCCACGGGCCGACGCTCGCCTTCAAGGACTACGCGCTTCAGGTGCTCGGGCGCCTGTTCGAATACCTGCTGGCGCGGCGCGGCGAGCGGGTGACCATCGTCGGCGCGACCTCGGGCGATACCGGCTCGGCGGCGATCGAGGCCTGCCGCGACCGCGAGGCGATCGACATCTTCATCCTGCACCCCAAGGGCCAGGTCTCCGAGGTGCAGCGCCGCCAGATGACCACGGTAGCCTCGGACAACGTCTTCAATATCGCCATCGAAGGCAGCTTCGACGATTGCCAAGACTTGGTGAAGGCGCTGTTCAACGATGCGGCTTTCCGCGACCAGATGAACCTCTCCGCGGTCAATTCGATCAACTGGGCCCGCATCGTCGCCCAGATCGCCTACTACATGATCGCCGGCGCGGCCTTGGGCGCCCCCGAGCGCGCCATGGCCTTCGCGGTGCCGACCGGAAACTTCGGCAACGTCTACGCCGCCTACGCGGCCGGGCGCATGGGTCTGCCGTTGGCCAAGCTGATCGTCGGCTCCAACCGCAACGACATCGTGGCGCGCTTGTTCAATTCCGGCACCATGACCGTGGCCGGGGTCGAGCCGACGCTCTCGCCCTCCATGGATGTCCAGATTTCAAGTAACTTCGAGCGCCTGCTGCTCGATCTCTACGACGGCGAGGGCGGGGCCGTGGCGGCCGCCATGACGGAATTTCGCGCG
>CAXMQD010000161.1:0-3732 GCA_964194965.1 uncultured Acidimicrobiia bacterium
GGCAGGATTTGACGCTCCGGCGCGACCACCTCGTGGGAGACGCCGTTGGCCTCGGCCACCGGCTCTGCGTCCGTGCCGGGCACGGGGTCCATGCTGGGAAGGGCATCCATGACACTATGAATTTAAAAGAAAGTGGCGCGCCTGTCATCGGTCTTTCTCGGCCACCGGGAGCCGGAATTCGAAGATCGGGGCATTTGCGCCGGGCCATCGGACCAACCGAATTCAACCTCGATCCGAGCGTTGTTAATCACTATTTTAGACAAAGCCTCATAAAGTATGCTTCGAACCCGGCGCCGCGATCCGGTTGCCGCTCGGGCGAATTTTTGGAAGATATGGGCTGATGGCGCAGATTCTGCTGGCGGAAGACGATAACTCCATGCGTGAGTTTCTGGCCAAGGCCTTGCGCCGGGCCGGGTACGAGGTGGTGCCGGTCGGCGACGGCCTGGATGCTTTGGCCCAGCTTTCCGAGATGCCCTTCGATTTGCTGCTCGCCGATGTGGTCATGCCCGGGCTCGACGGTATCGAACTGGCGCGCCGGGCGACCAAATCGCAGCCCGGCATCAAGGTGATGTTCATTACCGGCTTTGCGGCGGTCGCGCTCAGGGCGCGCGAGCAGAGCCCCAAGAACGCCAAGGTCCTGTCCAAGCCATTCCACCTGCGCGACCTGGTCGATCAGGTCGACGTCATGCTCCAAGCCTCCTGAGCCGGCCTCCAGGAGCCGGCGCCCAGGCGCCTCCGGACCTCGAATATCGCGATCCGCGCCGACCGTTAGGGCGGCCCGCTAGCTGCCGGTCTTGAAAAAGCCGGGGGATGGTGCTACTTGGCCTGAAACCCGCACAGGGACGCGGGCACACGCGCCGCTTAGGGTCTTTTCGTCTTGGATGGAAGTGCTTTAGGGGCCGCGTTGAAGGGCGCATAGCTCAGCGGGAGAGCGCCTCGTTGACATCGAGGAGGTCCGTGGTTCAATCCCACGTGCGCCCACCATTCTTTTCAATAGGTTGCCATGCGGAAGGGCCAAGTACTTTGGCCCTTTTTTCCGCGACCGGATGGCAAAGTGAGTGGGGTTTACTAATTTCTAGTAACAATATTAAGCATTACTAGTATGTTTTCTGTACAATAGGTAAGTTTGCCTCCTCATTGGGAGAGTCTTTTACTTGTTTTATTAATCTAGTTTAATTAAGGTTAATGACTTGGCAGGAAGCCAAGCGGGCGGTCCCTCGTGGAGCAGGCGGAAAACGCACCGATGTACGGGCTACATAATCTCGCGAGTCTCTGGAGTGACGAGAGCGGCATTTCCTCGGTCGAATTTGCGTTGCTGCTCGCCTTTGTGGCGACCGGCATTATCGCCGCCGCCGAATCCTTAGCCAACGCGATGCAGAACGAAGTGACCTAACAAATCGGGTTTCAAGTCGTCGAGCTTCTAAAGCTCGGGAAACCTGACGCGCTGGATTTCGAGAACGTCGCGAAAGCCCTCGGTCGTGAGCGGACCGATGCACACCCGGGTTATTTCCGAAAACAAATCGACCCCTCCCAGATTGCGCGGGGCGCGGATTACTGAATGGCGATGGGGTCGCCGTCGAGGACCGGTTGGAAGACCGGCTCGAGTACCACGACATCGCCAGGCACCTGGGCCGGCGGCGTGCCGCTGGCGATCTGCAAGCCGTCGTCGACCTGAGCGAAGACCTCCTGCACGGTGTCGCCCAGGCTCGTGAGCGTAGCGATTGCGGCAACCGAGACCAAGGCGGCGATGAGACCGTATTCAATTGCGGTGGCGCCGGAGTCGTCCTTCAGGAATGCTTGCAACATGTCAAATCTCCTTCGATGCGAGTTCCTGAAAAATCAGGTAATATTGAGAAGACATTATCATAATATTTCATTATGTCAAGAAAAAATCAATTAATTATTAATAATATACTAATAATTAAATACATTTAGTTAAAAATACTTAGTTCCGATCTTTCGAAGCGCGGACGTCCACCACTTTCCCGCGGCCGCGCCGGTGGCGTCGTGCGGGCGCGGCCGGGGTTCTGCCAAGCCACGGCCAAGCCACGGCACGGATCGGCCAGGCGGCGGAGCGTGAAATACCGTTAGTTTTCCTACAAACCGGTGCGATCTTTCCTTTCCGCCGGGGCCTCCGCACCTTACATAAAGGCGGCACATAAAGGCGGCAAATAGAGACGACACGAAAAAGCAGGATGGAACCTCTGGCGCGGGGCGCTTCGGCAATGCCGGGGCGGTGCCTATGGGCCGGGGCGGTGCCTCTGGGCCGGAACGGTGCCCATGGGCGGCGGGACCTGCGAAGCGGGTAGGAAAAGGAGATCCATGAACGACATGCGTTATGAGGCCCCAGACACGGTCGATGGGGCGGTGGCCCTGCTCGCCGGGGCGAGCGGCGAGGCGCGGCTGCTGGCCGGCGGCACCGACCTCTTGGTGCAACTGCGCGCCGAGATGATCGCGCCCGCGCTGGTGGTCGATCTGAAGCGGATTCCGGAACTTCGGAGCATCGCGGCCGAGGGCGGCGGGTTTCGCGTCGGTGCCGCGGTGTCCGGCGCCGAGCTGGGCGAACACCCGGGGGTCAAGGCATTGTGGCCTGGCGTGGTCGAGGCGACGGAGCTGATCGGCTCGACCCAGATCCAGGGCCGCGCCAGCCTGGGCGGCAACCTATGCAACGCCTCGCCGGCGGCCGACAGCGTGCCGGCGATGATCGCGGCTGGGGCGATCGCCCGGGTCGCGGGCTCCGGCGGTACGCGCGACGTGGCGGTCGAGGAAATCGCCACCGGCCCCGGACAGACCTCGCTGGCCAAGGATGAAATCGTGGTCTCGATTTTGCTGCCGGCGCGGCCGCCCGGTTCGAGCGACGCCTATCTGCGTTTCATCCCGCGCACAGAAATGGACATCGCCGTGGTCGGCGCCGGGGTCAGCCTGAGGCTCGACGCGGGCGGCGTCTGCAGTGCGGCGCGGGTCTCGCTCGGCGCCGTCGCGGCGCGGGCGCTGTTGGTTCCGGAAGCCGCCGATGCGCTGATCGGCAGCAAACTCGACGCGGCCGCGTTGGCGCGCCTCGAGGCGGCCGCGAGCGCGGCCTGCCGGCCGATCGACGACAAACGCGGCACCAAGGAATACCGGATCCAGGTGGCCGGCGTGCTGGCGCGGCGCGCGGCCCTGATCGCAGCCGAAAGGGCGGGACGGAATTAATGGCGAAAAATCACGTAATCACGACCATCAATGGGGACGCTGTCGAGTTCCTCTGCGAGCCGGAGGACACGCTGCTCGACGTGTTGCGCGACGAGCTGCATTTGACCGGCAGCAAGGAGGGATGCTCCTCCGGGGATTGCGGCGCGTGCAGCGTGCTGCTCGACGGCCGCCTGGTTTGTGCTTGCCTGGTGCTGGGCGCGGAGTTGGCCGGGCGCGAGGTCGAGACCATCGAGGCCATGGCCCATGGCGAGGCGCTGCATCCGCTACAGAGCAAGTTCATCGAACACGCGGCGCTGCAATGCGGTGTGTGCACGCCGGGCATTCTGGTCGCGGCCAAGGCACTCCTGGACAAGAACCCGGATCCGAGCGAGACCGAAGTGCGCTACTGGCTGGCCGGCAACCTGTGCCGTTGCACCGGCTATGACAAGATCGTTAGGGCCGTGCTCGATGCGGCCGCCGACATGAGAGGGAGCTGATCATGGCGAGCGACAAGCAATTCAAATGGGTCGGGACCCGGCCGCCGCGTCCCGATGGGGTCGA
>CAXMQD010000162.1:0-1565 GCA_964194965.1 uncultured Acidimicrobiia bacterium
ACCACCGGACTCTGGTGCTGGACAACCTGCGCGACCGGATCGTGCCGTGGCGTGAGCTCGACCACTACCTGCCGATCTACTCGCTCAATGAGCGGTCGGCATGGTTACACACCCGCGCGGAATCCCTTTTAACTCTACGTCTAGGCGGCTGATCCGGAAGGCCGGCTCTCGGGGCCGGCTCTCGGGGGTGGAGCGGCCGTGCCGGGTCTTTTTGGCGGAAATTTAACTGGTACACGGCCCGCCGCTGTTTGGCGTGACCAGCGCCATTCCCCTGTGTTAGACAGACTCCCATGCCGAATTTCCTGGATTTCGAAAAACCGGTCGCCGAGCTCGAAGGCAAAATCGAGGAGCTGCGCCACCTCTCGGACGATGGCGAGATCAACATCGCCGAGGAGGTCGCCAAGCTGCAGGCCAAGGCCGACCGCCTGCTGCGCCAGAGCTACGCCAAGCTGAGCGCCTGGCAGCGGACCCAGGTTGCGCGCCACCCGGACCGGCCGCATTTCTCCGACTACGTCGATAGCCTGATCGAGGACTTTACGCCGCTCTCCGGCGACCGGCTTTTTGCCGAGGACCGAGCGATCATCGGTGGCATCGGCCGGTTCCGCGGCTATTCCACGGTGATTTTAGGCCAGGAGAAAGGCGCCGACACCAAGACCCGGGTCGAGCACAATTTCGGCATGGCGCGGCCCGAAGGATATCGCAAGGCGCAGCGCCTGATGCACTTGGCCGAGCGTTTCAAGCTACCGGTGATCACCCTGGTCGACAGCGCCGGTGCCTATCCCGGTATCGGCGCCGAGGAGCGCGGCCAGGCCGAAGCCATCGCGCGCGCCATCGAGACCTGCCTGGGGCTCAAGGTACCGATCGTCACCGTGATCATCGGCGAGGGGGGTTCCGGCGGCGCCATCGCCATCGCCACCGCAAACCGGGTGTTGATGTTGGAGCACGCGATCTATTCGGTGATCTCGCCGGAGGGCTGCGCCTCGATCCTGTGGCGCAGCGGCGAGCAGGCCAAAGAGGCCGCCGAGGCGTTGAAACTGACGGCGCAGGACCTGCTCAAGCTGGGTGTCATCGACGAGATCGTGCCCGAGCCGCTCGGCGGCGCCCAACGCGGCCGGCGCGAGGCCATCGCCGCGGTCGGCGACGCCCTGGAGAAGAGTCTTTACGAGCTGCGCAAACTCGACGGCGGTGCCCTGCGCGAAGGCCGGCGCGAGAAATTTCTCGAAATCGGCCAGAAGGGCCTGGCGTGACCGCGCCATGACGAAACTCACCGACGCACGGGAGCGGCTGCGCGCGCGCGCAGCCGCCCTGGCCGTGGAGGCGATCGCGCCGCGCGCCGCCGAGGTCGACCGCAGCGAGCAGTACCCCTGGGACAACGTCGCGGCGCTCAACGAAGCCGGCTTTCTCGGCATGACCGTGCCGCAGAAATACGGCGGCCAGGGGCTGGGCTACATGGACGCGGTGCTGGTCATCGAGGAGATGGCCAAGGTCTGCGGCGTCACCGCGCGCATTGTTGTCGAGGCCAACATGGGCGCCATCGGCGCGGTCATGGCCTACGGCACCGAAGC
>CAXMQD010000163.1:0-3162 GCA_964194965.1 uncultured Acidimicrobiia bacterium
TGGTGGTGCTTTCCGGGAAATCTCGGTCAAGCCATGACGGCCGTATCGCTTTCTCCGTAATGTGGTGTGCCGCAATGCGCCTTTTCGACCGATTGCGATCAGTTTTAAAGTCATGGGCACCATACATTGAAAGCCCAGCACCCGTTGAATCCCTTTCAAGTACTATGATGGCCTCGGCGATTCCGGCGCTAAGTTTTTATGTCATGCTGGGGCTTGCGACGGCAATTGCGACGCTCGGCCTCCTCTCAAACAGCGCGCCGGTTGTGATCGGTGCAATGATTGTTGCGCCCTTGATGCAGCCAATAGTCAGTTTTTCGTTTGGGATTGTTGTTGCCGATTGGAGGCTGATTCTTTAACTCCACCCTGACAGTAGTATCAGGCGTTTTCCTGGTGATAGGCTTGGCCTTCGCCACCACGGAATTGATTGGACTGCGCATCGCAGGCTCTGAAATCCTAGGCCGGACGGCGCCTACATTACTCGACTTGGGAATTGCCTGTGCATCGGGGGCGGCTGGCGCATTTGTTCATACACGAAAAAGTATCGCTAACAGCATAGCAGGTGTGGCGGTCTCAGTTGCGCTGGTACCGCCGCTTTGTGTCGTCGGCATCGGCTTCGCCCTCGGTCGCCGTGCCACGACGGATACCGGCCAAGCGCTGTCGCAGATCGGACTACACTCGGGTGGAGAGGCAGTCGCACAAGGCGCCTTCACGCTATTTGTGACAAATCTAATTGGCATTGTAGTTTTCGCAGGACTTATTTTTATCTTTCATCGTTATGGCGAATGGAAAAAAGCGTTGCTCGGACTGGTGGTAATTGGCTTGGCCACGGTGTTTGTTTTCCAGCCACTGAGTGACGCGCTATACCGAATCTACGTCAAAGCTGTCACAGCGCGCCTTATGACAACGCTCGTCGCAAGAAATCAGGAACTATTCACTGGCGAAAGTAAAATCGAAAACATCGCTGTCGAGTACCAGAACAAGACGGTGCAAGTCTCTATAGATGTCATTTCTCCGCGTGATAACGTGGAGGGCCTTCAGGAGCGCGTCGACATCTTGCAAGCGTACCTGAAAGAGGCCTTGGATGAAACTGTCGACATCAGAGCGCATGTCATAGTGGTGGACACGCTGACCTTTAGGTCCACCTCATCCACTGACGAAACCGTTGACGAAGAGGTGCTCGAGGAGGTGGAGAACTAACAATCTGTTCGAATGACCGCGCCGCCTGGTTGAGCAACCATCGTGATCAGCAGCTACGCCGAAAGCCAAATTCTACCAACTATCGGACACGGCCTGAGGGACTGCGCAAATGTTTGAAATTATTGACGACACCGAGAATGGCATTGTCCGCGTTGCGTGCGTGGGGGCAATACAGCCGACAGATTACGAAGTCTCAGGCCCAACTTTCGAGAAGATTATCAAGACACGACAGCCATTACGGATGCTGTTGGACTGGACCCGCTTTTCGGGTTGGAGCCAGGAATCCGAATCGCAAGCATTCTGGTATCGCATACGACACCGTGGTGACATGGAACGAGTTGCAATTGTCGGTGAACGAAAGTGGCGCTCTGCGGCAACCGAATTAGATACGATCGTAGATGCCGAGGTCCGGTTGTACGACACGAGAAGCGAAGACGAGGCCGTACGATGGCTTCGCGATGAATGAAAATCCCTATCAGACCGGAGCCACGGCCTAAATAGCCAACAAGCCGGTTGCGGCGATGAGCGCGCTCAGCTTCTGTGCTCGTCTTGTAAGGCTAATGAACCATCAATTGGTTGGGTGCAAGTACCGCAGGGGAGGTGTGAAATTCGCGCTTGAATGACCGAGTTGGGTCATAAGCGGCTGTTTTGGACACCGCTGGTGTAGGTCCGTCGTTAGGCCTAATGCGGATATCGTCACGCGCGGGATCAGGTGGTGAGTCCATGATCTAGCGCGATTTTGGGCGTCGTGGGACCGGCGCCCGGATCCCGGGTGGAAACCTATCTTCAAGCACAGATATTGCGCGAATAAACCTCGCCTTAACAAATTCTCAAGGCCGCTCTGGCACAACTAACCCCTGGGAACGGAAGCAAAAAAACGAACCGGTGAGGTTCACCTTGTCGCAAACTTCGCTGACCACCGACAGTCGTCAGACCACGCGCCCCAACAGGGGCCGGCGCGCCGGAACCCGGCGCCCCACGGACCAGGCTTTTCTCGATCATTACTTCCAGCGCCTCGATCCCGAGGTGGCGGACAGCTTTTCCGACCCGCAGAAGCGGGCGATCTGGACTATGTTCGGCGGCCGTGGAATGGCCAAGCATGCGGTCGAGCTGCGCCGCTCCTTGCCGCTGCCGGGCGGCCGGCGGTTCTACATGGTGTTTCTCTGCGGTCGCGAGCGGCGCGGCATCGCGCGCCTGCACGGCCACGGCGAAGGCTCTCGGGTTGTCGATTTGCTGTGGTATCTGGGTTTGGGCGGATTGTGCCTGACACCGGTCCTGGCCCTGCTCTACATTAGTTTCGTTTAGTTCTCTCAAGTCGACTCCGGGGCCCGAAGCGCTATATTGGCGCCATGGCTCCGGCAATCCCCGAACCCATCGCGGCGCCCGCCCCGAGTGCGGCAAGGCTCGCGCGCGGCGTGATTCGGGCGCTCAACGACTTGGGTCAAGCCAGCCTGACCGAGTTTACCCTGCGTTCGGGCCGGCGGGTCGACGTGATCGGCCTGGACCCGGGCGGCCAGCTCACCATCGTCGAGATCAAGTCGAGCCTGGAGGACTTCCGTGCCGACCGCAAATGGCGCGGCTATCTGGACTATTGCGACCGGTTCTTTTTCGCCGTCGCCGAGGGCTTCCCGCAAGAGGTGCTGCCGCAAGACTGCGGCCTGATGATTGCCGATGGCTACGGCGCCGCGGTGCTGCGCGAGGCGCCGTTGCTGCCGCTCGCCCC
This sequence comes from uncultured Acidimicrobiia bacterium, assembly GCA_964194965.1. Lineage (GTDB taxonomy): Bacteria > Pseudomonadota > Alphaproteobacteria > Kiloniellales > J153 > JACZVL01. The sequence goes on from CAXMQD010000163.1 coordinate 2,921, forward strand.
GGCGCGGCGGCGCGCCCAGATTCTGCGTTTCGCCCAGACCGCGGCACAGCGCCTGAACCAAGTAGGCGATCCCGGCTTGACGGCGGCGGTTAGCCGGACATCCGTCCGATAGTGCCGCTGGTGGAATGGCCGGGTGCGAGTTCGACCAGAATGAGCTTGCCGCCGTGGCGTTCGACCAGATCGGCGCCGACCACCTCGTCGCGGGCATAGTCGGCGCCCTTGACCAGCACGTCGGGCCGCAG
>CAXMQD010000164.1:0-1748 GCA_964194965.1 uncultured Acidimicrobiia bacterium
GCGCAAAATCACAACGAGATCCTGAGCGAGTTCAGGCGGATTTCAGAGGTGGTCTCGATGGGGCTGGAAGAAAAGGCATAGCTCGGCGACTTAGTCGCTGGAAGTTGGCGTGCGTCAGGCGTCGCGTGGGCGGAAACTGACCAGCCGACATGGGGACCGGGACCCGATAAGCGCCGGGAGCGCCGGAGAAGCCGTCGGCAGGGGCGGATCAATGGCGGGGTGGGGATGTCGGCGAACCCGATCGGTGCCCACTAGGTCGACCGTAATATGGCCGACTGCGGGGTAAACCGACAGGCGGGGATCCCCGGACGGTAGATCGGGCGTGCCAGGGAAATGGAAGATCGTTTTGCAATTCCTGACCTTGGCACGCCCCCCCGGATCTTCGGGGAAATTCTTTCCGCATTACAGGGAATCTTTCGAGCCGAACAGGGAATTCTTGGCCAAGAACAAGGGAATTTACGATCCCTGCTTCCCGACACACAAAGACCTGGTGCCAGCGCTCTCTACATACGACAAGGCGATTTGAATTTGACGCAGGGGTTCCTGCTTCACGAACCTAACCTCACGGATCTGATGGATCGCTATTTCGACCCGATTGGGGCGGCCTGGTGGCCCAGGGATCCGCCATCCGGACCGCCCGCGGCCCAAGCCGCGCCGGATCGAAAGGTGTAATATCGACCGTGGAGGCGGCGCCATCCACGATCAGCTCCGCCATTGCCTCGCCGGTAGCCGGCCCGTTCAGCATGCCCCAGACGCTGTGCCCCGTGGCAACGTAGGCCTCTGCCACGCCCGGAACCCGACCGATCAACGGCACGCCGTCCCGGACGACCGGGCGATAGCAGGTCTGGGCTGCGAGCAGCTCGCCGGCGGCAAGTTTGGGCGCGAGCCGCGCGGTCATGGCACGCAGCGTCTCGTAGGCACCGGAATCCGGTGCCACATCCGACGGGTCGGCCGGCAGCGCCGCTTCGCTAGGCAGCCCACAGACATAGGTCGTGCCGTCCGGGCGCGGAAAGATCTCCGGGGCGTGCACCGTCCCGTCTTCGGCTTCCAACTCGGCGAACAAGGCCTGCGGGGAGATCGGCGACTCGTTCCGAAAGACGAGGCTGTGGCCCTTGAGCCCATAGACCGCCGGCAACGGCAGCCATTGACCGGCGAGCGCCGACCACGGCCCCATCGCAATGACGACGGCATCGCCGGCCAACCTCTCGCCGTCGACGATAATCCCATCCGCGGTCGATTGGTCCGCCGCCCGGGTGATGCCCGTGACGCAGCCGATTTGCAGCCGGGCGCCGCGGTCGATTGCCGCCGCCATCATACCCTTGGTGAATTCGGCCGGGTCGACCTGGGCCGTCGTCTCGGTCGAGCCGAGCCGGGCATGCACGGCGGCATCTGGGCCGAGCCAGTCAGGCGCCTCCAGGCTACGAAACGCACCGACGTCGTGACGGGCGCTCGCGATCACCCCCAAGGTGTCGAGCCTGCGATATCCCCAGGCGCCGCCGAGATCCTCGGCGAGCGTCGCGTGCAACTCGAAACTCCGCCGGGCCAGTGGCGCGAGGGGTGATCCGTCGCACCAGTCGCGGGCCAGGAACCCGCCCGACTTTCCCGAGGCCGCCGAGGCGAGCGCAACACGCTCAATGACCACGGCCTCGACTTGCCGCAGGCTCAGGAAATAGGCGACCGACGCCCCGATCACGCCGCCGCCGCAGATCAATACGCGCATAATTCACCAAACCCGTGCTTCTCAGGCT
>CAXMQD010000165.1:0-7803 GCA_964194965.1 uncultured Acidimicrobiia bacterium
CCGATACCGGTCACGAAGGTCGGCGCGCCGGAGATCAGCGAACCGTCCCAGACCTGTTCGCCGAAGGGCACCAGTTCGCCGTCGCGCTCGGCTACCTTCTGGGTGACCACGAAGGGGTCCATGCGGGTCAGCACGCCGTCCAGGTTGCCGTAGCGGTCGCAGGCGCCGGTCCGGCCCGCGCGAATGCGGCACAGGACCGGGCAGGCATCGCAGGTGATGATGTCGGTCGCGGGGTTTGGCGCGGCTTGTGCACTGTCGTCAGGCATGGCCGACCTCCCGTCGCGCGGCGAGAATGGCTGCGCGCAGGCGGTGCGGCGTCACCGGCAGCACCCGCGGCCGGACCCCGGTCGCGTGCTGGATCGCGCCCAGGATCGCCGGGGCGGTCGGGATCAGCGCCGGCTCGCCGATGCCCTTGGCGCCGAACGGGCCGAGCGGCTCCGGATCCTCGATCAGGACGATCTCGATCGGCGGCACGTCGCCGCAGGTCGGGATCAGGTAGTCGTGCAGGTTTTCGGTCACGCCTGGAACGTACTCCTCCATGAGCGCGAAGCCGAGTCCCTGGGCGATGCCGCCGTGAATCTGACCCTCGACCTGGACCGGATTGATCGCGCGGCCGATGTCGTGGGCGGCGACGATGTGGCGCACCACGACCCGTCCCAGTGCCACGTCGACTTCGACCTCGGCGATCTGGGCGGCGAAACCGTAGGTGGCGTAGGGCGTGCCCTGGCCATCCGCGTCGAGCGGCGTGGTCGGCGGGTCGAACGTACCCTCGCCGAGCAATACGTCGCCGCGCGCGTCCGGGGCCAGATTGCCGAGGTCGAGGCGCCGGTCCTGGCCCGCCTCGCGCAGGATCACCGCGCCCTCCGCGATCTCCAGCGCGGCGTCGTCGCCGGCATTGGTGCGGCGCAGGATTTGCGCCCGCAGGTCGTTCCCGGCCAGTTGCGCCGCCCTGCCGGAGACGAAGGTCTGGCGCGAGGCCGAGGACTTTCCCGCGTCCGCGGTCAGCCCGGTGTCGCCCATGACGACCTCGAAACACGCCGCCGGGACGCCGAGCGCATCGGCGCAGATCTGGACCATTACGGTGGTGGCGCCCTGGCCGATCTCGGCGGCGCCGCTGTAGAGCGTGAGCCGGCCTTCGCGGCTCAGCCCGACGCGCTGGGTCGAGGGGTTGGACATCGCGGTGTTGCCGCAGCCGTACCACATGCAGCCGATCCCGGCCCCGCGCTGCAAGTCGCCGATCCCGGCCCCGCGCCGCAAGGCGCCGCCGCCGGCCCCGGAATTATGGGCCTCGGCCCGTTCGCGTGCCGGCCCCCAGTATGGCTTCAGCGCCGCCAAACATTCGGCCAGGCCGGCGCTGGCCTCGAGTACCTGGCCGGTGGCGGTGGAATCGCCCTTGCGGAGCGCGTTGCGCAGCCGGAACTCGAGCGGGTCGAGGCCGCATTGCGCCGCCAGCTCGTCGGAGAGCGCCTCGTGGGCCAGGGCGCATTGGGGCACGCCGAAGCCGCGGAAAGCGCCGGCCGGCGGCCCGTTGGTGTGGGCGGCGACGCTGGTATTGTGGACGTTGGGCACGGCGTAGGGGCCGGCCGCGTGGATCGGCACCCGATCGGCCACGGTTGGCCCCCAGGAGGCGTAGGCGCCGGTATCGAAGGCGCCGTCGAACGCGTAGGCGAGGAGTTTGCCGTCGGCGTCGCAGGCGGCCCGCGCCCGCATCTTGGCGGGATGGCGCTTGGTGGTCGCCGCCATGCTCTCGGGCCGGGTGAAGGTGCAGCGTACCGGCCGGTCCAGGGTCCAGGCGGCGAGGCCGACCAACAACTGCACCGAGGCGTCCAGCTTGCCGCCGAAGCCGCCGCCGCAGGCGGTCGGGATCAGCCGCACCCGTTCCTTTTCGATGCCAAGTACGTGGGCGATCTCGTCGCGGTCCATGTAGGGGGTCTGGGTGGTGACCGCCACGGTCAGGCGGTCGCCGTCGCGCCGCGCCCAGCCGGCCTCGGGCTCGATGTAGGCGTGCTCGACGAAGGGAGTCTGCCAGGCGCCCTCGGCGGTGAAGGCGGCGCGCGCGAAGGCGGTCTCGGTATCGCCGCGTACGACGCGCCCACGAACCAGGATGTTGCCGGGTTTTTCGGCCTGGACCAGCGTGGCGCCCTCGGCGAGCGCGGCTTCGCTGCCCACGACCGGCGCGAGCGGCTGCCAAGCGATCGGTAGCTCCTCGTCGCGAATTGCCGCGATCGTCGGCGCGTCGCCGGCCAGCGCCAGCACCGCCTCGCCGCGGTAGCGCACTTCGCCGGGCGCCAGTACCGGCTGGTCCTTGCCGGCCGGATAGATGCCGAAGACATTGCTGCCCGGCACGTCCTTGTGGGTCAGCACCGCGGCCAGCCCCGGATATTTGGCGTGCAGCGGCGCGAGATCACCGAGGGTGAAACGGGCGCGGGCATGGGGCGCGCGCGAGACCCGCAGCCAGAGCGCGTCCTCGGGCGCGGCGTCGGCACCGAAGATTTCCGTGCCGGTCAGCTTGGGGATGCCGTCGACCTTGGCCAAGCGCGCGCCGACCGCTTGCCCCGCCGGCGGATTCTCGGCGCGCGCGCCGCCGCCGCTCACGTCCAACACCGCTTCGACGATCTTGCGGTAACCGGTGCAGCGGCACAGCACGCCGCCGAGCGCGTCCAGCACCTCCGGCTCCGTCGGCGCCGGGTTGCGGTCGAGCAGGTCTTGCGCGGCGATCAGCATGCCCGGCGTGCAGATGCCGCATTGCGCCGCGCCGTGGCGGTGGAACGCGGCCTGCAGTGGCGTGAGCGCGCCGTCGCTGGCCAGACCCTCGACCGTGATTACCTTGCGCCCGGCCACTTGGCCCAGCGGTGTCATGCAGGCGCAGACCTGGCGGCCGTCGATCGACACCGTGCAGGCGCCGCAGTCCCCGGCATCGCAGCCGACCTTGGTGCCGGTCAGGCCGAGCTCCTCGCGCAAAACCTGGCTCAGGCGCGCAAGCGGCGCGGCGCGGACCGCGACCTCGTGGCCGTTGAGATGGAAGTGCAGGGCCTGGGGCGGCGCGTTCATGTTGGTGCCCCCAGGCGCGCCCCGAGCGCGGACAGCTCGCGCCGCACCAGCGTCGCCGCCGCCTCGCGCCGGTAGGCCGCCGAGGCGCGGATGTCGTCGATCGGCGCCAGCGTTTCGTCGAGATGCGCGTCTTCCAGGGTCTCGCCGAGCGTGCCGTCGAGCGGGCGGCCGCCGAGCGCGGTCTCGAGGGCGGGCAGGCGCCGCGCCACCGGGGAACAGGCGCCGAGTGCCAGGCGCGCGGAGGCGACCCGGCCGTCCTCGGGTTCGATGACGATGGCCAGCATGACGATGGAGATCACCAAGTATTTGCGCGCACCCAGCTTGGCGAAGCTGCTGGCGGTGTCTGGAGCCGGCTTGGGGATCGAGATCGCGGTGACCAGCTCGTCCGGGCGGCGCTGGGTCTCGCGGTTGCCGGTGACGAAGTCGGCGACCGACAGGCTGCGCCGGCGGTGGGCGCCGGCCAGCTCGACCCTGGCGTCGAGCGCGAGCAGGTTGGGCAGGCCGTCGGCGGCGGGCGAGGCGTTGCAGATGTTGCCGACCAGGGTGCCCGCGTTCTGGACCTGCAATCCGCCGATTTCCCGCGCCGCGGCCTTGAGGCCGTCGAAGCAGGGCGGCAGGGTCGCCGCGCGCAGCGCGCTCCAGGTGAGCCCGGCGCCGAGGCGCCAGCAATCGCCATCGTCGCGGATGCCCTGGAGCTCGGCCACGGCGGTGATGTCGAGCACGTCCTCGTCGAGCGGCAGGCCGACCCGGGCCGGATAGAAATCGGTCCCGCCGGCCAGCACCGTGAGTCCCCGCGAATCCAAGGCGTCGAGCGCATCCTCCAGCCGTTGCGGCCGCAAGTACAGTGCCATTCCCCAAGGTTACAGGGCGTGGCGGCCGGGCGGAAAGTGGAATTTCGGTGCCGGGTTCCGGTTGCGCGGCGATCCGGACTCGGGTCAGGCTGCGGACCTGGCTGGCTATAGGCATTGGTGGCGATGCGGCCCATAAGAACGCTCATTGTAGGAATTATTTTCGCCGCCGGTGTCTTGCCGGGGCCGGCTTTCGCCCACACCACCGAGCGCGCCTTCGTGCTGGTCCTGCCGACCGAGCTTTATCTGACCGGCGGCACCCTGGTAGTCGCGCTTTCCTTCGTGCTGATGGTTCTAATGCCGGCGGCCGATCCGAGGGCATTGGAGGCCATGACGTGGCGCGTTGGCCGCCTGCCCGCGGGTCTGAGCAACGCGCTCAGCCTGGTTTCCCTTGCAGTTTTGGCCGCGCTGATCTTGGCCGGGTGGTTCGGCACCCAGGATCCCCTGGCCAATCCGCTGCCGCTCGCGGTCTGGACCCTGGGTTGGATCGGGCTGACTTTCGCCCATGCCGTTCTCGGCAACCTCTGGGCGGCGCTCAACCCCTGGCGCGGCGTTTGCGGCCTCCTGTTCCGGCTGCCGGGCCTCGCGCGCTGGCGCGGCCGGCCGCCGCTCGCCTATCCGGAGTGGCTCGGCTACTGGCCGGCCGTCCTCCAGTTCCTGGCCTTCGCCTGGTTCGAGCTGATCTACACCGTGCCCCAGAACCCGGAATTTCTGGCCCAGGCGGTGGCGCTCTACGTCGCGCTCAACCTCGCGCTCGCCCTGCTGTTCGGGCCGGCCGTCTGGCTGCGCTTCGGCGAGGCCTTCTCGGTCCTTTTCCGATTCCTGTCCTGGCTCTCCCCGTTCGGCGGCCGGCCCGCGCAGGAGGACGAAATTTTCGCGACTTTGCCCGGCCTCGGCCTGTTGCGCGCGCCGGCGCTGCCGCCGAGCGGCGTCGCTTTCGTGCTTTTGGCGCTCGCCTCGGTGTCCTTCGATGGCTTGGCGCGGAGCTATTGGTGGCTCGGCGGCATGGGGGTCAATCCGCTGGATTTTCCGGGCCGCTCGGCGCTGGCGGCGGTCAACACCTTGGGCCTGCTCGGCGGCTTTGCGGCGCTGATCGCCGGTTACGGGGCCGCGGTCTGGCTCGGTTGGCGCCTGACCGGCCGGCCCGGGCGGTTTTCCGCGGCCTGCGGCGCCTACGCGATCTCCATCCTGCCGATCGCGCTCGGCTATCATTTCGCCCACTACCTGACGGTATTCCTGGTCGACGTCCAGTACGCGGCGATCGCGTTCAACGATCCCCTCGGCCGGGGTTGGGACCTGTTCGGGCTGCACGGGGCCCACGCCACCACCTCGTTCCTCTACGATTTCGATTCGGTACGCAAAATTTGGCACGTCCAGGTCGCCACCATCGTGATCGCCCACGTGGTTGCCATCGCGACCGCCCACGGCATCGCGCTTTCCCGTAGCGACACGCGCGGAACCGCGATCCTCGGCCAGATTCCCCTGACGCTCCTGATGATCGCTTACACCCTGTTCGGGCTGTGGCTGCTTTCGACGCCAGCCATCGGATAGCCGCAAAAAAATCCGGTGATGGATGACCGCGCGATTCCATGTACACTCCGGACCCATAAAAATACCGGTGGTAGCGCCGACCCATGGCCGAACCGCCGCCAACGGCAACAGGGTTTAACAAGGGAGGATTCGATGACAGGCAAGCCGGACCACATTCGCAAGGGACGAAAAGCCGACGGTTCCGCCACCGGCGTGTCGAGGCGGACCGCCATCAAGGGCGCGGGCGTGCTGGCCGGCGTGGCGGCGGCGAGTTCGCTGACCGGCCTCAGGACATTCGCTCAATCGGGCAGCGACGCGCCGATCCGGATCGGCTTCCAGGTCCACAGGACCGGCATCGGCGCGGCCTATGGACGCTGGTACGAGCGCACGTCGCGCGCCGCGGTCGACTACATCAACGAGACCGGCGGCATCGGCGGGCGGCCGATCGAGATGGTGATCGAGGACGACGGCACCGATCCCAAACGCGGCGCCGAGGTGGTCGAGAAGTTCGCCACCCAGCACAAGGTCGACTTCGTGTTCGGCACCCTGTTTTCCCACGTCGTGATCGGCTCCGCGCCGCGCGCGGGCGAATTGAAGATGCCCTACTTCGTGGTCAGCGAGGGCTACCACGTCGCCTCCGGCAAGTTGAACCGCTACGTGTTCCAGCCCGGCATTACCGACGTGCGCCAGCAAGTCAGCTCGATGGCGCCCTGGGTGACCAGCAATCTCGGCAAGAAGATCGCCATGATCTTCCCCGACTATGCCTTCGGCCACGACCACCGCGACTTTTTCAGCGCGGCGGCCGGAAGCCTGGGTGGCGAGATCACCACGCTGCTGCCGATCCCGCCGACCGAGTCGTCCTTCACCAAATACTTCGCGAAGATCCCGCCGAGCACCGAGGTCATCTACCACGTCATGGTCGGCCCGGCCGTGCTTACGTTCGTCAAGGAGATGGGCGAGTTCTTCGGCAACAACCGGCCCGAGCTGTTCGGTTTCATCGACTCGCTCGAAGCGGTGGACATCGCCAGCCCCGGCCTCGATTACCTCGAGGGTTCTTATTTCTGGGAAGCCATGCCGCGCTATGCCGATGGCCTGCCGACCGCGGGCGCCGCGTTCTACCGCGACCGGGTCGGCGTCGACGCCAACGGCGCGAGCATGAGCGACTCCAAGGACGTCGCCACCTTCTCGCACATGTTCGGCTGCTGGGAGACGCTGTTCGTGATCAAGGCCGCGGTCGAGCAGAGCGGCTACCGCGACGGCGCGAACAAGGCGGCGTTGATCGAGACTCTGGAGAACATGACGTCGTTCGACGAGGGCATCGAACATCCGCAAGGCCGAAAGAAGTTCGTCGGCCAGCTGCATCAAGTTTTCGGCCAGCAGTTCATCTCTCGGGTCGAGAACAACCGGCTCAATGTAGTCCACACCACCACTATCGAAGACGGCCTCTACGAGCCCGAGGCGGACTACACCAAGCAGGCGCTCTAACCCGAAAGTTGAGGGGCGGGCGCGGTAGCGGAGCTCCGATTGAGGTGCCCAGCGGCCTCATGTCATTCCCGCGAAAGCGGGAATCCATTGCAAGCGTATGGACTCCCGCTTTCGCGGGAGTGACATGGTGTTGCTAGTGACACAGGATTTCTCGTTGCAAAATATGCGCTCAATTCTGGCCGGACCCTGAACCGCGTTTCATGATATGAGCTTCGGCGCCCAACTGTTTCTGGCGTTTCTGGAGGGCACCGTCTCCGCCTTCGTGCTGGCGGTGACCGCGCTCGGCCTGTCACTGGTGTTCGGGGTCATGCGCGTGGTTAACGTGGCCCACGGCGAGTTTTTCATGCTCGGCGCGGTGATTGCCTGGTCGGTCGCCTTCATGGTCGGCGACATGCCGCTGGTCGCGTTCCTACTCGCGCTGATCATCGGGCCGCTGGTCGTCGGCGGCATCGCGGTCGCGGTCGATTGGCTGATCCTCAAGCGCATCGACTACAACCCCGAAGGCACCATCGTCGCGACCATCGGGCTGCTCTACATCATCCAGCAGGCGGTCTTGATCCTCTACGGGCCGGAGGCGCGGGTGGTCGAACCGCCGTTCTACTTCCGCATCCAGTTCCCCTGGTTCGGCTATTCCGGCTACAAGCTGATCGTCGCCGGGATATCGCTGATGCTGCTGCTCGGCACTTGGTACGGGCTGAGCCGGACCCGGCTCGGCCTCTACATGCGCGCGACCCAGTACGACCAAGAGACCGCCCAGGCTTTCGGCATACCGGTGCGCCGGGTCTACGCCGCGGTGTTTGCCTTGGGCGGCGGGCTCGCCGCCATCGCCGGGGTCCTGGTCGTGCCGATCCAGCAGGCGCACTACCTGATGGGCCACGACCCGTTGCTG
>CAXMQD010000166.1:0-6737 GCA_964194965.1 uncultured Acidimicrobiia bacterium
ACCTTGAAGTCCGCGGAGCCGTAGGCGCCGTAATCGCCGGCCACTTCGCGCACCGTGACCGCCGGCCCGGCGAAGCGCATGCCCGGCGAGACCGCCTTGATGGCCGCGATCACGTTGTGGTGCAGCCCAGCGTCGTCGAGCGCATTGGCCAACGTCGAAGTGGCGAGCTTCGCGGCCCGGGCGGCCAAAGCGGCGGCCGGAATGGTGCCTGGATTATCGGTCATGGGTCCCCCATGTCATGCCCGGCGCCATTGTGCGGTAGAACGCTCGCAATTCAAGGCCGCCAAGTCAAAACCGCGTCATCTCCCTCTACCGTTCTGCAACATTTTTGTTGCATGCAACGTATATGTTGCATACACTGAGGACATGACATCCGGACAATTCAAAAGGTGACTCGCCAAGCAAGGTTGCACCTTCGAGACCGGCAAGGGTGGTCATCTCATTGTTCGACTAGGCGGCAAGATGTCAGTCCTGCCGATGCACGGCAGCCGGAAGGAAATTGGCAAGGGCCTTGAAAACCGGATCAAGAAGGATCTCGATTTGAAGTGAGGAATTATGTGGTACCCAATCGAACTTGTGCCTGACACGAACGGCACGATACTTGTGGGTTTCCCGGATTTCCCGGAAGCACACACCTTTGGCGAGGACAATGAGGATGCGCTTCTGCGCGCGGTCGACGCATTGGAGACCGTGATCCAAGGCTATATGGCCGACCGGAGGCCTATCCCCTCTCCAAGCCCGGGATACGATACCAGCGTCCAACTCTCGACCCAGGCAGCGGTCAAGGTTCTGCTCTACCAGGCCATGCTCGAAAAGGGCGTCAGCAAGAGCAAGCTCGCCCGTGATCTCCATTGGCACCGGCCGCAGGTTGATCGGCTGCTGGACCTTAGACATGCCAGCAGGCTCGATCACATCGACGCGGCGCTTGAGGAATTGGACGCGCGCCTCGAAGTTACTGTCGCGGAGGAACGCTGAACATGTACCGGCCACGTATGTTTCGCGAGCAGCGGGTCGAGGTGCTGCACGCCACGATGCTGGAGATCGGCGCGGCGGCCGTCGTCGGCCAGGGACCCGAAGGGTTGATCGCAAGCCACGTTCCGATCGAAATCGATCCGGAGCCGGCGCCCTGGGGCACCATTCGCTGCCACTTCGTCCGGGCCAATCCCCATGCCCAGAGCGTCGCCGATGGCCAAGAATTGCTGCTGATCTTTCAGGGCCCTCAGGGCTACGTCACACCGTCCTGGTACCCGACCAAGCGCGAGACCGGCAAAGTGGTGCCGACCTGGAACTACGTCGCGATCCACGCCTATGGCACGGCGACCACCTTCGAGGACGTGGGCGCTCTGCGCGCACACCTTGGCGCACTCACCAACCGCTTCGAGGCCGACGCCGCGGTGCCCTGGAAGATCGGCGATGCGCCGGCGGACTACATCGACGGCATGTGCCGGGCCATCATCGGCATCGAGATTCGCCTGACCCGCATCGAAGGCAAGTGGAAGGTATCACAGAACCGGTCGCGCCACGACCGGCTGGGGGTCATCAACGGCCTGCGCGCCCAGGGCGACGACGCCAAGCTGACGATGGCGGAGTTGGTCGAAGCAGCCATGGACGAAGGCGAAGACTGAACTACCCCCCTTCACATATTATCGCGCAGGAAGGCGAGGGTCCGCTGCCAGGATTTGGCGGCGGAGAAAGAATCGTAGGCGGCCACGGTCTCGTTGAAGAAGCCGTGGGCGGCCTCGTAGCGGTGGATTTCCTGGGGCACGCCGGTGGGTCCGAGCGCGATTTCGAAGGCGTCGACCGCATCGGGGGTACACCAATCGTCTCGGGCCGCGAAGTGGCCTTGGAACGGCACCCGAACCTCGGCCGGATCGACCTGCTCGCGGGGCGGAGCGCCGTAATACGAGACCGCCGCATCGCAGTCGTCGAGCCGGGCCGCGGCGATCACGGCGAGCGCGCCGCCCATGCAGAAGCCCAGCACCGCGACGCGCTCGAGCCGCGCTTTGAGATACTGTAGCGCGCCCTGGACCTCGACCTCGGTGGCGCCGACCCAGTCGAGGCCGGTCATCAGGTGGTCGGCCTCGCCGGGCTCGGTGGTGACCCGGCCGCCGTAGAGGTCGGGCGCGAGGGCGGTGAACCCGGCCACGGCGAAACGCTCCGCCACGCCCTTGATCTGCTGGTTCAGCCCCCACCATTCCTGAAGCACCACCACGCCCGCGCGCGCACCGGCCGATTCCGACAGATAGCCCTGGGCCTCACTGCCGTCCGGACAGGCGAAGGCGATCATTCTCCCCATGGCCCTACCCCCCCCCCTTTGTTTTTGCCCGGCATGATCATAATACCAAAGGTCCTTAATATTGACCCATGGTATTATCCCGGGCGGGACGAACTGAAAGAACGGAGCGTGCCATGACCGTAAAATACACGAGCCGGGCGGTCGCGCGCCGCCGCGTGCTGACCGGATTGACCGCCGGCGCCGCCTTGATCGCGACCGGCCGGGTGGCGAACGCCGCCTGTCCGGCAATCACGCCAGCGCAACCCGAAGGCCCGTTCTATCCGGTCGCCATCGGCGAGGACGATTGGGACCTGACCCAGGTCGCCGGCGGATCGGGCCGCGCCGAGGGCGAGGTGATCGAAGTTATCGGCCAAGTGCTCGATGCCGGCTGCAAGCCGCTTGCGGGCAGCATCGTCGAGGTCTGGCAAGCCAACACGCACGGCCTCTATGACCATCCCCAGGATCGGCCCGGCGGCCGGGTTTTCGACCCGAATTTCCAGGGCTATGCCCGTTTGATTGCCGGTCAGGACGGACGCTATCGCTTCGTGACCATCATCCCCGGCGCCTACCCCGCGGCCCGCAACTGGGTGCGCCCGCCGCACATCCATTACAAGGTACACAGCCCTTCCGGCCGCTCGATCACGACCCAGATGTATTTCGCCGGCCATGAGCTCAACGACGCGGACCGGCTTCTGGCCCGGCTATCGCCGGCCGAGCGGGAATTGGTGGTCGTCGCCTTCGACACCAAAACCGCCGATGGCCGCCGCCGCGGCACCTTCAATCCGGTGTTCGGCTCGGGCTAACGCGCCGCCGCCCTCAGTGGCTATTGATCAGGGGCGAGAACACGACTTGGAGCACTTCGCGGGTCGTGATGCGGCCGTCCGCTAGCTTGTCGATAACCAGAAGCTGCTGATCGTCGGGCAGGCCGGCGGGCACCACCATGCGCCCCCCCGGCCGGAGCTGCTGGATCAGCGCCGCCGGCAGCAATTCGGGCGCCGCGGCCACCAGGATGCGGTCGAATGGCGCGTGTTCGGGCCAGCCCTGAGCGCCATCGCCAATCTTGAAACTAATGTTGTCGTAGCCGAGGGCCTCGAGGCGCGTGCGCGCCTCCCGGGCCAGCTCTTCGTGAATTTCGACGGTGAAGACCGTCTCCGCCAGTCCGGCCAGGATCGCGGCGTGGTAGCCGAGGCCGGTGCCGATCTCGAGCATCTTCGCGCCGGGCTCGATGTCCAGCAGATCGGTCATCAGCGCCACCATGAACGGCTGAGATACGGTCTTGTCGCAGCCGATCGGAATCGGACTGTCGGCATAGGCCACGTGGCGGAGCTCGGGCGGCACGAAATTGTGGCGCGGCACCTCGGCCAAGGCCGAGAGCACGCGCCGGTCGAGATGGTCGCGATCGATCTGAGCGCTGCTCAGCTGCATGTAAACCTGGACCAACTCGACCATGGAGAGGCGGGCCTGGGTGAATTCCGCTTCGCTCGGGTTCGTCATTTCCTCGACCGTCTCGAAAGGTCCCGTTGTAACGCCCCGCCTCCCCCGCGGAACAGATCCAATTCAAACACGAAACCCCGGCCGATTCGAGGTGGAATCCCGGATCACAGAAAATTTATGGGAAGGAATACCGAAGACGAGCGCCGGCCCGGGGGCGCTACAGCAGCTCCCGGATGTCGCTGTGCCGGCCGTCGATATAGGCGGTCATGGCGGTTCCCGCCGCCTCCGGGTCGCGCCGCTCGACCGCTTCGATCACACCCGCGGTCATGACTTCGTGGGCGCGGGCGATATCGTGCCAGGTGCCACGCCTGTTGGCGATGAAGAACCACAATCGCAGGTGCAAATTGAAAATGCGCGGCACCGCCTCAGCGATATAGGTGTTCTGGGCCGCCCGCGCCAAGACCTCGTAGAATCGCCGATCCAAGAGCACGTAGCGGTCGACGTCGTCGTCCTCGGTCGCCTGGACCAAGCCGGCCTGCAGTTCAGCCAGTTCGCGCACGTCGTCCGCGGTGGCGCGGCTCGCTGCCAGGCGCGCGGTATAGCCGTCGACCAGACTTCGGAACTCGTAGATGTGTTGAACGCCGGTCGCGGTGATATCGGCTACCAGCATGCCCCGATTGGGCAGATGGGTGACCAGGCCCTCCATGGCCAGGCGCTGCAGAGCCTCGCGGATCGGCGTGCGGCCGATGCCCAGGTTTTCCATCAGCGCCTTTTCGACCAGCAACGCGCCCGGCGGCAGCTCGAGCCGGGTGATTTTGTCGATCAGGATCTGGTAGGCCTGATCGGCGAGGGAGCGGGGCGCAGGCACTTCGGCGAGCGCGAGCTGCGGCGCGGTCATGACATCCCGCTTTCCGGCGCCGCGCCGGCGAAAGCGAAACTCGCGGCCAGCCCGGCCCGGTCGAGGTCGCGGCCGATGAACACCATCTGGGGCACCCGGTCTAGAGTGGTGGGGGTGATTTCGAGCTGGCCGGCGGTGAACTGGACCAACGAGGCCGCGCCGTCCACCACCATGAAACCCTTGGCGCGCAAGACCTCGGGCGGCAAGCCGGCGAAGAAACTTTCGAGCGCCGCGCGCGCGACCGGCCCGGCGGCGTCCAGGACCTCGGACTCGAAATCCGGGTGGCCTCCGTGGTGCCCGTGGTGGTGATGGTGGTGACCGCCTTCGTGCTGGCTGGGTTCCCAGCCGCTCAAGGCATCGAGCACCAAGCCCGCGTCGACGCCGCAGTGCTCGGTGGTCACGATCCGGGCACCCGGATTGAGCTCGGCGACCTCGGCGCGCACCGCCGCAAGCTGCTCCGGCGAGGCCAAGTCGATCTTGTTGAGCAGCACGATATCGGCGTGGGCGACCTGGGAGCCGTAAAACTCGCCGAGCATTTCGCGCATGACCTCGAACTTGGCGGTGTCGACCACGGTAACGAAGGGCCCAACGGCGACCGAGGCGCGGAATTCCGGGGCGGAGAAGCTCTCGATCATCTCCTCGGGATCGGCGACCCCGGAAGCCTCTATCACCGTGTGCTCGACCCCGGCCTTGTCGCGCAACTCCTCGACCGCGTTCAGGAGCGGCCCCTTGAGGGTGCAGCACAGGCAGCCGGAGGTCAGTTGGATCATGTCGACGGCCCCACCTTCCAAGACGGCGCCTTCCAGGATCGCACCATCGATACCGACCTGACCGAACTCGTTGACGATAACCGCCAGCTTCCGGTCGCGGCCGCGCGCGCCGAGCAGGTGGCGCACCAGTGTCGTCTTGCCGGAGCCGAGGAAGCCGAAGATCATGTTGACCTGCATCTCAGCCCGCCACTTCAGACCCTGCCGCCACCCGCGCTCCAACCTCACCGTTGTCCTGGAACCTCAAGGCCTCGACGAAGACGTCCTGGAAGTCGGGTTGGGAGGCGAGCGAGACGTGCGCGATCTCGCGCGCGAGCCGGTCGGCGCGGGCGCGTTCGGTCTCGGACAGCAACGTCATCTGGGCGCCGAGCACCGCGGCGTTGCCATAGTAGGTGATTCGGTCGAGCGGCAACTCGGGCAGCAGGCGGATGCGCACCGCGCTTTCGGTGTTGATGTAATTACCGAAGCCACCACACAGCATCATTTCCGCGATCTCGGCGTCGGCGATCCCCATCACCTTCTGCAGGGTCATCACGCCGGAACAGATCGCGCCCTTAGCCAATTGCAGTTGCCGGATGTCGGTCTGGGTGAGCGTGATGTCCTCGTCCTTGCCGGCCACCGCCGCCCAGGCGAGCACGAAAGCCTCCTTGCCCTCCGCCTTGACCATGCGGTCCTTGAGCGCGGATGGAAGGCTGCCCTTTGCCTTGGTGCGCAGCCGGCCGGAGGCGTCGAGCACCCCGGCGACCAGCATCTTGGCGGCAGCATCGATCAGGCCAGAGCCGCAGATACCGATTGGCGGCGCGCCGCCGATGACCTCACAGGCGACGTCCGTGCCGATTTCGACTTTCTCGATAGCGCCGATCGCGCCGCGCATGCCGTGACGGATTTCGGCACCCTCGAGCGCTGGGCCGGCCGGCGCCGAACAAGCCATCAGGCCGTCGCGCGAACCCATCACCACCTCGCCATTGGTGCCGATGTCGACCAGGCAGCGGGTCTCGGCACTGTCGTAAATGCGGGTCGCCACCACCGCGGCCACGGTGTCGGCGCCGACGAAACCGGCCACGATCGGCAGCAGGCAGACGCGCGCCCGGGGCAGGGTTTTGAGCGGCACCTCGCCGCCCGGCACCACCACGGCGCCGCGCACCACCGGCGCGTAGGGAGCAAGCCCGACATAAGTTGGATCGATGCCGAGGAAAATATGATGCATGCAGGTGTTGCCGACGATGGTCACCTTGTGCACGTGGCGGGTCTCGATCCCGGCCTCCGCGCAGGCTTGCTTGGCGAAATCATTGACCGCGTTCAGCACCTTAGCGCGCAGGGTCTGCAATTTTTTGGGCGCGAACTGGGCGTAGGCAATACGCGA
>CAXMQD010000167.1:0-2103 GCA_964194965.1 uncultured Acidimicrobiia bacterium
GACCACGGCACGCTCTGGTCAATTTATTTCTTCGACCACAACAACATTCCGCTCGAGGCGTCCTGGGATTGCATCGAGATCTTGAAGACTCCGGCGATCGAGGACGACGACCCGCTCGACATCGCCGCAGAGGGCGCGGCGCCGCAGCCGGGTCACTGGCCGGAGGTCGCCAACCCGACCCCGCCCGAGGCCATGGTCGCCCACGCCGGCAACGGCTATGCCATGCGCCAGAGCTTCATCGCCCGCGGCATCGCCCGGCCCAACCCCGGATTGCCGGACGAGGCCGGCGGGGCGGACCAGGACGCTGCCGAATAGGACGCTGATTTAATTGGTTTTGAGACGGGCGAAAGCGGCGTCGGGGACGATCGCCATGTCGGCGTCTTCATCGCCCGGCGGCCGCCAATAAAGCTCTAGGGTCGAGGTGCCCTTGCGTTCGAAGTACAGCACCGACAGCCGATACCAGCCTGCCTGCTCGATGGCCAGTTTCTTGACTTTGGTATAGCGATCGCCGTGCACGTCCACGTCTTCAAGTATCCGCTTCCCGTCGATATCGAGCACGAAACCGTCGTTGGACCGGACCGAGAAGGCGTAGGTTCCAGACTTGGCCAGGTGAATGAGGCCCTCGATCTCGGCGCCGACACCGTCAGTTTTGCCGCTGGTCAAGGCCGACCGGGCGGCGGTCCGGTAATTGAGCGCCGGAAGCGGCTTGCCGACCTGGCCCTCGTGCTTTCCCATATACCACTCGAGATCGTCGATCTCCCGGAAAAACGAAAAGTAATATTTGACTGAAAGGCCGGCTTCGAGCTCGGCGGACCCTGGCTGGGGGTCGAGCGGCTGCAATTCGGCGGCGCCAACCGGCGCGGCGGCCAAGAGGCCGAGCGCAACCGACATCCCGGCAATCCCGGCCCGCGCACGTAGGCAAACGCGCGTGAAACCAAACCATTTTCCCAAGAATTCCGCCATTTTCCCAGCGTCGCGCATGTTTGCTCCCATAATTTCATTTGTTGCAATGCCTGCCGGTTTCCCGCATCAAGGCACCCGTCGATACGCTGAGATTGACCGAAAACAGGCCCCGAGTCCCGTCAAATCACACCCGTGCCGAGCCTACCGCGGCGCCGGGTGGCCGATTTCGAGAAACGGACCCCGGCGTTTCCCACTGATTCCGCTTGCACGTCGCCGTGGAATGCCTCTAATGGTGGGTAGCGGTGACGCATGACCCCGGCGTATTCTCCTTGACGCTTTCGCGATTAGCAGAGCTACCCCGAAACATTTGCGGACATGAAGCCTTGTGACGCGGCGTCGCGTGACTTGCGTCATAACGTTACTCCGAAAGGACGAAAGATGCCGACTGGTTCTGTTAAGTGGTTCAACCCGACAAAGGGCTACGGGTTCATTCAGCCGAGCGACGGCTCCCAGGACGCTTTCGTCCATATCTCAGCCGTGGAGCGCGCCGGATTGAGGAGCCTCCAGGAGGGGCAGAAGGTCGAGTTTGAGTTGGTGCCCGGCCGCAACGGAAAATCTTCCGCCGAGAACCTGGTTATCCTAGACTGACATTCGCCAGATCGGATCGCGCGCCTGGCTAAACCCTGCGGCGCGCGCCGTTCCGATCCGTAAAGATCGGCGTCACAGGGGGCGGTATGGACCGGGGGACGGCAGTCCTTGGCCCCTAGCGTGTGGCGAAACTGGCCGGATCTCGTTCCGCGCCGGGGAGCCGTGATCGCCCCAACCGAGGAAAGGACTATCGTGCCGCGCAAACCCAATTACAAATTCGAGCGCATGGAGCGCGATAGAGCCAAAGCCGCCAAGAAGGCCGAACGCCTGAAACTCAAGCAAGAACGCGCCGAGCAGAGGAAGGCGGAACTGGCCGGTCCGACGGAATCGGCCGAGCAAGCTGGACAGATCGAGCCGGCCGAACAGATCGAGCCGGCCGAACAGGGCGAGCAGGCCGCCGTCAAAGAGTAACCCCCCCCGGCCGCCTGGATGATCAAATCCACTGGCCGGCGCAGCGACCCACTACTGCGGCACCATCCGCCGAATGCGGCCGCATAGCCACCTGATATTCGCGATGCACTCGCTACCCGGAGCCGGGGATTCCGCGGCTTG
>CAXMQD010000168.1:0-7222 GCA_964194965.1 uncultured Acidimicrobiia bacterium
GCCGACCAGGCCGACGCCGATGTGGTGGCGCGCGTCGGGGTTGAGGACCTCGACGTCCTCGCCGCGCGCGCCGGCCTCGCGGATGCGCTCGTTGGCCTCGCGGACCGGAACGTCGGCTAGGTCGATCGCGACCATGTGTCGTAGCTCCCCGGCGGTGGTTCCCTGGTATCGAGCGCCTGTCCCGGGAACAGGCGGTTGAGCGAGACCTCCTCGGACGCGATCGCGATCAGGTCGTCGTTCTCGTACATGATCATCGGTTTGGCGGCCAAGCGGTCCTTGGCGTAACCGATCTCGTCCTTGGTCGAGACCAGAAACGAGAAGGTGCCGTCGAGATCGTCGATCGACATCTTGAGCGCCTCCTTGAGCGGCACGCCGAGCGACAGCTTGTCGGCCAGGTAGACCGCGATCAGCTCGGAGTCGTTGTCGGTCGTGAACTCGAAGCCGCGGCGCTCCAGGCGGCGGCGCATCTTCCAGTAGTTGGTGATCTGGCCGTTGTGCACGATGGCGACGTCGGCGAAGCCGGTCGCCCAGAACGGATGCGAAGCCTCGGGCTTGACGTCGGACTCGGTGGCCAAGCGCACGTGGCCCAGGCCGTGGCTGCCGGTCGCCTGGTGCACGTCGTAGCGGTCGTCGACGTTGTGGGCGCTGCCGATGTCCTTGACGATCTCCAGGCTCTCGCCGATCGAGATCACCTTGGCGCCGGGGGCGGCGTGCTCCATGGCGTAGGAGAATTTCTGCAAGTCGCCGCGGAACTCGACCAGGGCGCGGTAGTTGTTGCCGACCTGTTCGTCCTCGACGATGCGCGCCCGATGCTCGGCCAGCGCCGCCTTGATGCCGCCGATCGCGTCCGCGGCCGCATCGTCTTCACCGACGAAGAAGCGCAGCCGCAGCCGGTCGGCCTGCTCGGCGCCGTAGAGTGCAAAGCCGGTCGAATCCGGCCCCCGGTGCTGGCAGCCGTCGAGCATGTCGATCAGCGCCTTGCCGGTCGAAAGAGCCTCCGCGTCGTGCTTGAACAGTATCCCGGCGATCCCGCACATGGCGGCAATTCCTCGTTCCCGTTACGGCGGAGACCTAAGCCCTCGCGCGGGCCATCACCAGCCTCGCCCAAAACTACCCTATTTTGAGCCGCATAAGCAATGGGGGGAATAATTAATTCTTGAGAGGAATATTCGAAAATATCGGTTTCCGCGCCCCTACCGCCGCCCCCGCAGCCGGGATTCGGCTTCTATGAAGACCCGGGTGATCTCCGGGAAGGCGGCCTTGATCTGGCGCTCCAGGCGGGTCACCTCGGCTTCGACCTGGTCCGAGCTGAGCGACGAACGGAAATCCAGGCTCAGGTTCAACAGCACGTCGCGCGGGCCCATGTGCATGGTCAGGATCTCGTTGATCCGGTCGACCCCGTGCTCGGCGCCGACGATGCGCCGCAGCTTGGCGACCACCTCGGGCTTGGCCGCCTCGCCGATCAGCAGGCCCTTGGTCTCGTAGGCGAGCAGAATGGCGGAGCCGGCCAACACCAGGCCGATCGCCACCGAGGCAACCCCGTCGAGCACCGGCATGTCGAGAACCTCGGCCAGGACCAGGCCGACGAACGCGATCGCCAGGCCGAGCAGCGCGGCGGCATCCTCCATCAGCACGGTGAACAGCGCCGGGTCCTTGCTGACCCGCACCGCCGCCAGATAACCGCGCCCGCCCTTGACCCGGTTGAACTCCCGTAGCGCGAACCAAAACGCGGCGCCCTCGAACACCATGGCCAGACCGAGCACGATGTAATTGATATGGACGTCGGTGACCGGCTGGGGATCGAGGATTTTGTGGACGCCCTCGTAGACCGAGACCCCGGCGCCGGTCGAAAACAGCAGAATCGCCACGATGAAGGCCCAGAAGTAGAGCTCGCGGCCGTAACCGAAGGGGTGGCGCGCGTCCGCCGGGCGCTGGCTGCGCGTGATGCCGTAGAGCATCAGCGCCTGGTTGCCGGTGTCGACCACCGA
Source organism: uncultured Acidimicrobiia bacterium (assembly GCA_964194965.1). GTDB lineage: Bacteria > Pseudomonadota > Alphaproteobacteria > Kiloniellales > J153 > JACZVL01. The sequence continues at coordinate 1,989 of CAXMQD010000168.1, forward strand.
ATGCACCGCCTCGCTGAACATCGCCGAACTGCCGGTCATTCCGGCGGCCACGAACTTGGTGATCGCGATCAGGCCGTTGCCAATGAAGGCGGCGATGACGACTTTGGTCGAACCTTCGGCGGACATAGGCGCGTTTCCCCCCTTTGCGGACCTTCTGGTATAAACTGAGACCGTCATAGATCAGCAGCCAGGAGTCGGCCAAGGCCTTGCGGGGGGACACCAGCTCATGAAACGCACGCTCGTCTGGTTTTTGCGCGCGCTCGCCGGCCTGACGGTGCTGCTCGCGCTCGGCCTGGGCGGCGCGGTTTTCTGGCTGCGCGGCTCCCTGCCCCAGACCGAGGGCAGCATCGAGATCGCCGGGCTCGCGGCACCAGTCGAGGTGCTGCGCGACGGCGACGGCATCGTCACCATTCGCGCGGGCGGAGAGACCGACGCGGCGCGGGCGCTGGGTTTCGTCCACGCCCAGGACCGGCTGTGGCAGATGGACTTTATGCGCCGCGCCGGCGCCGGACGGCTGTCGGAGCTGGTCGGCCCGGCGACCCTGCCCCACGACCGGTTAATGCGCACCTTGGGGCTGTACCGGATCGCCGAGGCCAACCTCGAAATTCTGGCGCCGGAAACCCGCGCCCTGCTCGAGGCCTACGCGGCGGGCGTCAACGCCTATTTGGAACACCCGCCGCGCGCCTGGCCGCTCCCATTCCACCTGCTGGCGCCGCCCTTCGGCACCCGACCCGAGCCCTGGCGCCCGGCCGACAGCCTGGTCTGGAGCCGGATCATGGCGCTGCGCCTGGCCGGCAATTGGTCCGAGGAGATCCGGCGCGCGCGCCTGTCGAAACGCCTGAGCCCGGCCCAGATCGACTTCCTCTGGCCCGACTATCCCAGCCAGGCCCCGGTCACGATCCCGAACCTGGCCGCGTTGCTCGAGGGCCTGCCCCTGGACCGGCTGGCGCGCGACTCCGCCTGGATGCCCGCCACCAGCCAGGCCTCCAACTCCTGGGTCGTGGCCGGCAGCCAGACCGAGAGCGGCGCGCCGATCCTGGCCAACGACCCGCACCTCTCGCTCAACGCGCCGGGTCAGTGGTACCTGGCGCGCATCGAGACCCCGGAGCTGACCCTGACCGGCGCCACCGCGCCGGGCCTGCCGTTCATGGTGTTCGGCCACAACGGCCGCATCGCCTGGGGCTTCACCAACACCCATGGCGACGTCCAGGACTTCTTCATTGAGAAGGTGGTCCTGGGCGATCCGAGCCGTTACCAAACCCCCGAGGGTCCGCGTGCCTTCGAGACCCGGGAAGAGACGATCCATGTGGCCGGTGCGGAATCCGAGCGCCTTACCGTGCGGAGCTCCCGCCACGGGCCGTTGATCTCGGATGTTTCGCAGCGCGTCCGGGGCGCGGCCGCGCCCGAGACCGCCCTCGCCCTGGCCTGGACCGCGCTCCGCAGCGACGACCGCACCGCCGGGGCATTCCACGCCATAAACCGCGCCCGCGACTGGCCCGAATTCCGCCAAGCGTTGCGCGATTTTCACAGCCCGCAGCAGAACATCGTCTACGCCGATACGGCCGGCACCATCGGCTTCGCCGCCCCGGCGCGAGTGCCGATCCGCAAACGCGGCGACGGCCGCGCGCCGGTGCCGGGCTGGAGCGGCGAGTTCGACTGGATCGGCTTCGTGCCCTTCGATGGCCTGCCCATGACGGTGAATCCGCCCTCCGGGCGCTTCGTCGCGGCCAACAACAAGATCGTCCCCGACGACTACCCCTATCTGATCGCCGCCGATTGGCCGGACCACTTTCGCGCCCGGCGCATCCATGAGTTGCTCGACAGCGCCGGTTCGCTCAAGCCCGGGGGCCCGCTCACGCCCGAGGCCGCGATCGCGATGCAACAAGACACGCTCTCGCTGGGCGCCCGGGATCTGCTGCCGCTGTTGCTTAGGGTCGTGCCCGCCAGCACCCGCGGCCGCGAGGCCCGCGCCCTGCTCGCCGCCTGGGATCTGCGCATGGACCGCGAGCAAGCGGCGCCGCTGGTATTTTACGCCTGGATCCGAGAGCTGAACCGCCTGCTCTTCGCCGATGAACTAGGCCCGGTCTTCGGCGCCTTCCAGCGTCCAAAAATGGACCTGCTCGCGCGAACCCTCACCGAGGGCCAAATCTGGTGCGACGACACCAACACCGCGGCGCGCGAGGACTGCGGCGGCCAGGCCGCCCGGGCCCTGGAAGACGCGCTCGACCTGCTCGAGACGCGCTTCGGCCGGCCGCTGGACCAACTACGCTGGGGCGCCGCCCATGTGGCGCACTTCCCCCATCCGGTCCTGAGCCGGCTGCCCTATTTCGACGAGCTGTTCGGCTACGGGGTCGAGACCGACGGCGGCAGCAACACCCTCAACAAGGCCGGTGCAAACTTCGGTGGCCCGCCGGAGACGCTGTTCGCCGACGTCCACGGGCCCGGCTACCGAGCGGTTTACGATCTGGCCGATCTCGAGCGCTCGCGCTTCATGATCGCCACCGGCCAGTCGGGAAATCCGTTCTCGCGCCACTACGGCGATATGGCGACCCGCTGGCGCGACGGAATCTATGTTTTAATGGACGGTAAGGGGACAGCGGCGCGGAACCGACTGAGGTTAATACCCAAGGTCCCTAGGGCGCCATAGCGGGGAGAGGATCATGACCGCGACCCACGTCACCGCCGAGGACATCCGCGCCGCGGCCCGGACGATCGCCGGCGCGGTCATCCGCACGCCACTGGTGGCGGCGCCGCGCCTGAGCGAGATTCTCGGCTGCGAGCTCTATCTCAAACTCGAGAACCAGCAGTACACCGGCTCGTTCAAGGACCGCGGCGCGCTCAACAAACTGAAGAGCCTGACCCCCGAGCAGGCGAAATTGGGCGTCATCGCCATGTCGGCGGGCAACCACGCCCAGGGCGTCGCTCACCACGCCCGGCGCCTGGGCATTCCGGCGACCATCGTGATGCCGGAGTTCGCGCCGGTCACCAAGGTCGAGCGCACCAAGGACTTGGGCGCGCGGGTGGTGCTGACCGGCGAAACCCTGGACGCCTCCGCGATCGCCGCGCGCGAGATTGCGGAAGATGAGAACCTCACCTTCGTCCATCCCTACGACGACCCCTTGATCGTCGCCGGCCAAGGCACCATCGGTTTCGAAATGCTCGAGGACCAGCCCGACCTCGAGGCCATCGTGGTGCCGATCGGCGGCGGCGGGATCATCTCGGGCATCGCGATCGCGGCCAAGTCGGTCAATCCGGAGATCGAGATCATCGGGGTCGAGGCCGAGCTGTTCCCCTCCATGTACCAAGCGGTGCACGGCCAGACGCCAAGCGCGGGCGGCCAGACGTTGGCCGACGGCATCGCGGTCAAGAACCCGGGCGCGCTCACCCGCGCGATCATCGAGGAGCTGATTTCGGAAATCCTGCTGGTCGACGAGGGCCAGATCGAGGCCGCGGTCCACGCCCTGGCCGAGCAGCAGAAAATCGTCGCCGAGGGCGCCGGCGCGGCCGGGATCGCGGCGCTGATGAAGGCGCCCGAGCGCTTCGCCGGACGCAAGGTCGGCGCGGTCATCTGCGGCGGCAACATCGACGTGCGGCTGCTGTCCTGGGTGCTAACCCGCGGGCTGGTGCGCGACGGGCGCATGGTGCGCCTCAGGATCGGCATCGTCGACCGGCCCGGAGTGCTGGCCAAGGTAGCGCAGCTGATCGGCACGACCGGCGGCAACATCATCGAAGTCTACCACCAGCGCCTGTTCCACGACGTGCCCGCCAAGCAAGCCGACGTCGATGCCGTGATCGAAACCCGCAACGCCGAGCACGTGCGCGAGATCACAGCCGCCCTCGAAGCCGGCGGCTTCCCGACCCGGGTGCTCTCGGCGCGCTCCAGCGAGGACCAAGTTCCCGGCGCGACGTGACGGGGACCGAGGCTGTATTCGAGCACGGACGACTTGCGACGGACGGAGAAGGAAGCGCCACCCTCATGTCTTGCACAGGCCGGTACGCCGAAATCGAGACCGATGGCTATTCGATACACCGGGCGGCATTGACAACGGATGCGATCGACGAACTGGGAGCCAGCCTCGATCGCCTGGCCGCCGGCGACGCCAAATATGGCATCCGAAATCTACTCGCCAAGGCGCCGGAGATCCGCGATCTGGCGAACGCGCCATGGATAAAAGCGCTGGTCGACCCAGTCTTAGGGCCGAATGCCTTCCCGGTACGGGCGATCCTGTTCGACAAGGTCCCGGCGGCTAACTGGGGAGTTTCCTGGCATCAAGATCTGACCATCGCGGTCAAAAAAAGGATCGATATCGATGATTACGGTGCCTGGTCGGTCAAGGCGGGGGTGCCTCACGTCCAGCCACCGGCCGAGGTTCTGCGCGCCATGCTCACGCTGCGAATTCATCTCGACGACGCGAATGAAAGCAACGGCGCCTTGATCGTGGTGCCTGGTTCTCACCTCATGGGCCGTTTGGCATCGGAGCAGATCGCGCGGCTTGTCGAGCATTCTCGGTTCCGTCTGTGCGAGGTCCAGGCCGGAGACGTCTTGGCGATGCGCCCCTTGCTCGTGCATGCGTCCAGAACCGCGCCGGCGCCGGCACGGCGCCGCGTGATTCACGTCGAATACGCGGCCTGCGCCTTGCCGTCCGGCTTGACGTGGTTCGAGGCGGCGCCCGGCGGAGCATGAGCGACCCTGCCGGCACTGGACCCTTGCGAGGCGACGCGGGGCCGGTCACTCTGGGCCGGTCCGCGCGACCCGAGACAAGACAGGTGCCCGCCATGACCGCTCCCGTGTTCCCCAATGTGCTCGACAGTATCGGCAACACGCCGATCATCGAGGTTCGGCACATCGATACCGGTCCCTGCCGGCTGTTCCTGAAACTCGAAAATCAGAATCCCGGCGGCTCGATCAAGGACCGCATCGGCAAGTCGATGATCGAGGCGGCCGAGCGCGACGGCGCGCTCGCCCCCGGCGGCGCGCTGATCGAGGCGACCGCGGGCAACACCGGGCTCGGCTTGGCCCTGGTCGCGGCCCAGAAGGGCTACCGCCTGACCATCGTGGTGCCGGACAAGATGGCCCAAGAGAAAATCTTCCACCTCAAGGCGCTCGGCGCCGAGGTGCTGCTGACCCGCTCCGACGTCGGCAAGGGCGATCCCGAATACTACCAGGACATGGCCGAGCGCATCTCCAAGGAGACCGGCGCCTTCTACGTCAACCAGTTCGCCAACCCGGCCAA
>CAXMQD010000169.1:0-3490 GCA_964194965.1 uncultured Acidimicrobiia bacterium
AGCCCGGTGCGCTTGATGGTGCGCAGGAACTGCTTGGGGATGATCTTGTCGGTATCGACGTTGATCATCGGCAACGGCGCCGCGATCCCGGTCAGCTTGGTGAATTTTTCCATGGGTCGTCCTCCCCCCTACGCCAGCTCGCGCACGTCGGCGATGTGGCCGGCTATGGCGGCGGCGGCGGCCATGGCGGGGCTCATCAAGTGGGTGCGTCCGCCGCGGCCCTGACGGCCCTCGAAGTTTCGGTTCGAGGTCGCCGCGCAGCGCTCGCCGGGCGCCAATTTGTCCGAGTTCATGGCCAGGCACATGGAACAGCCCGGGTTGCGCCAGTCGAAGCCGGCCTCGATCAGGACCTGGTCCAGGCCCTCGGCCTCGGCCTGATCCTTCACCAGGCCCGAGCCCGGCACCACCATGGCGTGGACGTGGCCGGCCACCTTGCGGCCCTTGGCGATCGCGGCGGCCGCGCGGATGTCCTCGATGCGACCGTTGGTGCAGGAGCCGATGAAGGCCTTGTCGATGCGCAGCTCGGTCATCGGCGTGCCGGCGGCGAGGTCCATGTATTCCAGCGAACGCGCCATGGACTGGCGTTTCCCGTCATCGGCGGCGCTGTCCGGATCGGGCACCGCCCCGGTCACCGGCACCACGTCCTCGGGGCTGGTACCCCAGGTCACCTGCGGCGCGATCTCGGCGCTGTTCAAGGTCACCTCTTTGTCGTAGCGCGCGCCGGAGTCCGCCGGCAGGGTCTTCCAATAGGCCAGCGCGGTCTCCCAGGCGCCGGCCTTGGGCGTCATCGGACGGCCCTTGAGGTATTCGAAGGTGGTCTCGTCGGGGGCTATCAGCCCGGCCCGGGCGCCGCCCTCGATGGTCATATTGGAGACCGTCATGCGGCCTTCCATGGAGAGCGCGCGGATCGCCTCGCCGGCGTATTCGATGACGTGGCCGGTGCCGCCGGCAGTGCCGATCTGGCCGATGATCGCCAGGATCACGTCCTTGGCGGTGATGCCGAGCGGCAGCGCGCCGTCCACGGTGATGCGCATGTTCTTGGCCGGCTTCTGCAACAGCGTCTGGGTGGCGAGCACGTGCTCGACCTCCGAGGTGCCGATGCCGAAGGCCAGGGCCCCGAAGGCGCCGTGGGTCGCGGTATGGGAGTCGCCGCACACGATGGTCGCGCCGGGCAAGGTGAAGCCCTGTTCCGGGCCGACCACGTGGACGATGCCGTTGCGCGCGTCGAGTACGTCGAACAGCGGCACGCCGAAGGCCGCACAGTTCTCACGCAGGGTCTCGATCTGGAGCCGCGAGTCCGCAGCCAGTTCGGTCTCGTCCGGGTCGGTGGCGATGTTGTGGTCGATCACCGCCAGCGCCAACTCCGGCCGCCGCACCGAACGTCCGGCCAGGCGCAGTCCCTCGAAGGCCTGGGGGCTGGTCACCTCGTGAACCAGGTGGCGGTCGATGTAGATCAGGCAGGTGCCGTCGTCCTGGCGGTCGACCAGGTGGCTGTCCCAGATCTTGTCGAATAGGGTGCGCGGCTCGCTCATCTCGCGGATTCCTCGTTACGCCGGTATTTCGTGCCTCAAGATCGCGCGGCCCTGGTGCCGGGCCGTCCTGGTGCCGGGCCGTCCTGGTGCCGGGCCGCCGCGATTCCGCGTTGGCGGAACCCTAACTAGCCCTTGGCCGCGGCCTTGTTCTTTTTCTTCTTCTTCTTGCCGCCAGGATTGCCGCTCGCCGCCAGGGCGGCCTGGGCCGCGGCGCGCGCCGCTGTGGCGGCGACGCGCTCGGCGGCGGTCGCCTTGCCGGCGGCACCGGTGGTCTTCTCCGAAATGCGCGCCGACTTGCCGCGCCGGCCGCGCAGATAATAAAGCTTGGCCCGGCGCACGTCGCCACGGCGCACCAGCTCGATCGAGTCGATGCGCGGGCTATAGAGCGGGAAGATGCGCTCCACGCCCTCGTTATAGGAGATCTTGCGCACCGTGAACGAGGAGTTGAGCCCGCGGTTCTTGCGCGCGATGCAGACGCCTTCGAAGGCCTGGAGGCGTTCGCGCGTGCCCTCGACCACCTTGACGTTGACGCGCAGCGTATCGCCGGGGCTGAACTCGGGAAGACTGCGGCCCTCGGTCAGTTTGGCGACTTGATTCTGCTCGAGCTTTTCGATCGTATTCATGGGTTATTGTCCTTCGTCGTCTCGGTCTTTCAGGTAGCGCGCCCAGAGATCCGGTCGCCGCTCCTCGGTTATCCGTTCCGCTTGCGCCCGGCGCCACTTGCGGACCTTCTCGTGGTGGCCCGAGATCAGGACCTCGGGCACCTGACGCCCCTGCCACTCGGCCGGGCGCGTGTAGTGCGGGTACTCCAACAGGCCCCGCTCGAACGATTCCTCCACCGGGCTCTCCTGGTTGCCCATGACCCCGGGCAACAGCCGCACCACGGCATCGATCAGCACCAAAGCCGCCGGCTCGCCACCGGAGAGCACGTAGTCGCCGATGCTGACCTCGGCAACCCCGTGGGCCTCCAGCACCCGCTCGTCGACGCCTTCGTAGCGGCCGCAGAGCAGGGTCGCGCCCGGCCCCTGGGCCAGCTCCCGCGCCAGCGCCCGGTCGAGCAGGCGACCGCGCGGCGAGAGGTAGATCACCGGGGCATCCAGACCCGGGTCCGCCCCAATCTTGGTCGCCGCAATCTTGGACGCCCGGGCCTTGGCCGCGACCAGCGCCGCGTCGAGCACGTCGGGCCGCATCACCATGCCGGCGCCACCCCCGAATGGGGCGTCGTCCACGGCGCGGTGTTTATCGCGCGCAAAGTCCCGGATGTCCAGGACATCGAGCGCCCAAATCCCCCGTTCCAGCGCCTTTCCAGCCAGGCTCAGGCCGAGCGGACCCGGAAACATCTCCGGGAAGAGGGTCAGCACCCGGGCCGTCCAGGGGGCCGTCCAGGGGGCCGCGCGCTCGCTCATCGGGTTCCCCCTAGAGTGCGATCGGTTCAAATCGGACCGATTTGAACCGTGATTCGCCCTCTAACTCTTATATTTAGGGTCTTATCGTCTTAGATCGAACCGATCTAAGACGATAAGACCCTTGGGCTGAAAGCCGCGTTTTATGACCCCTCCGGGCCACTTTGTCCAGGCGTCACCCCCAAACCCCCTAGCGCGCCTCGATCTCCTCGGGCGGGGCGACCACGATGCGGCCGGCGTTGAGGTCGACGCGCGGCACCGCCGCCTGGGTGAAGGGGATAAGCAGCGGCTCGCCCTCGGGCCGCGCGATCTCCAAATAGTCCCCGGCACCGTAGTTCTCGACCGCCGCGACCTTACCGAGCGGTTGGCCTTGCGGGTCCTCCACCGCCAGGCCGATCAGATCGGCATGGTAGAACGCTTCCGCCTCCTCGGGCTCGGGCAGGGCGGCGCGGTCGACATAGAGTCGGACCCCGCGTAGCGCCTGGGCCGCCTCCCGGTCCGCGACACCCGCGATCCGTGCCAGCAGCAGGCCCTTGGCCGCGCCGGTCACGGCAA
>CAXMQD010000170.1:0-2105 GCA_964194965.1 uncultured Acidimicrobiia bacterium
CTCGCCATCACCGGGAACACGTTCTCGAGATCCTGCAGGGTGAGCCGGGCAACACTGGCACCACGGTTCTGAGTGAGCTTGATGTACCCCTCGACGGAGAGCACCTTTAGCGCCTCGCGCAGCGGTGTTCGCGAGACGCCAAAGCGCTCGCAGAGCTCTTTTTCCGGGATTTTCTGCCCCGCCTTGAGCTCGCCGGCGTTGATCATGGCGCGCAGGCGCTCGACCATTTCGTCGTGCAGGGAACGGCGCTCGATCGGCCCGCTTGGTACGGCAAGGTTCATGATTCCAGTGCCATTTGCAATATCCTGGCTACGTGCAGCGGAGCACGGTCGGTGGCGTCGCTGATCTGGTGACGGCATGAGGCGCCGTCGGCGACGATGAGGTCATCGTCGTCCGCGGCGCGCACGGCGGGCAACAGGGACAGCTCGCCCATCTGCAGCGACACGTCAACGGTGTCGCGATGGTAGCCGAAGTTGCCGGCCATGCCGCAGCATGAGGAAGCGATGGGTTCGACTGTCAGGCCGGGGATCATCTCCAGTGTCCGACTCACCGCACCCATGACATTGAACGATTTCTGGTGGCAGTGGCCGTGCAGCCTGACTGTCCTGTCCAGCGGGCGCAGTGGCAGGTCAAGATGGCCCGCCTCGGCCTCGTTGGCGAGGAACTCCTCGAACAGGAAGGCGTTGCGCGCCAGGTGATCGCTCTCCGCGCCAGGCAGCATCGACAGATACTCGTCACGCAGCGTCAGCAGACATGACGGCTCAAGACCGATAATCGGGACCTCTTTGTGCAGCCAGGGTCGCAGCGCGTCGAGCATGCGCAGCGCTTCTTCGCGTGCCTGCTCGACCAGCCCGGCGGCGAGGAACGTTCGACCGCAGCATAGTGGTCGCTTTGAATCGCGGCTCGTGGCGATGGTGACGTGATAACCCGCGGCTTCGAGTACCGCGACAGCCGCGCGCAGGTTGTCCGGTTCGAAATAGCGGTTGAAGGTGTCTGCCAGCAGCACGACCTGGCGACCGTCGCCAGGTGTCGTCTCGTTGTCGCGAAACCAGTCACGGCGCCAGCGAGGCAGGCGGCGCCGGGCGCTGAACTGGGCGATCTTCTCGGACAACAGGGCGAGGCCGGGCAGACGGTCACGGGCATTCAGCAGCCAGTGCCAGGCGCTCGCCGTGCGGGCGTAATGCGGCAACCAGGCGATCAGGCGGTCGTGCAGTCCCACGCCGTGCTTCTTCGCGCGCGCCGCGAGAACCTCGATTTTCATTTTCGCCATGTCGACGCCGGTCGGGCATTCGCGACGGCAGGCCTTGCAGGAAACGCACAGCTTCATCGTGTCATGCATTTCGTCGGAGCTGAACGCGTCGACGCCCAGCTGGCCGGAGATCGCCAGGCGTAATGTGTTCGCGCGGCCGCGCACCAGGTCCTTTTCGTTGCGCGTGACGCGGTAGGAAGGGCACATGGCGCCTTCGCCAAGCTTGCGGCAGGCGCCGTTGTTGTTGCACATCTCCACCGCGCCCTGGAATCCGCCGCTGGCGCCAGTCCAGCCTGACCAGTCCAGCGCCATGGCGCGCTCCTCGACGCGGTAATCCGGCGGGTAGCGGAACAGCGAGCGGTCGTCCATTTTCGGCGGATGGACGATTTTGCCGGGATTGAACAGGCCGCCCGGGTCAAAGCGCTCCTTGACCTGCTCGAAGCTGCGCACCATGCGCTCACCGAACATGTCGCGGTGGAATTCGGAGCGCGCGATGCCGTCGCCGTGTTCGCCGGAATGCGAACCGCGGTACTCGCGGACCATCTCGAACGCTTCTTCGGCGATGGCGCGCATGGCCCGCGCGTCGCTGTCCTGCTTCAGGTTGAGTACCGGGCGCACGTGCAACGTGCCGACCGAGGCGTGGGCGTACCAGGTGCCGTCGGTGCCGTGTTTGCGGAAAATATCGGTGAGCCGGCGCGTGTACTCGGCAAGGTCCTCGAGACGCACGGCGCAGTCCTCGACGAAGGAGACCGGTTTACCCTCCGATTTCATCGACATCATGATGTTCAGACCCTGCTTGCGTACCTCCCAGATGGCTTTCTGCAGGGCCGGGTCAACGGCGTCGATGACGCCGCCC
>CAXMQD010000171.1:0-2642 GCA_964194965.1 uncultured Acidimicrobiia bacterium
TTGCCGATCTGAGATGGCGCAACGGCGCTGGCCGCACCATTGCCCAGGCGCGCGGCGCCGTCTTGTCCCGGTCGCGTCGCAGTCGGGCGGTTCGCCACCTGGACCACGATGTCGACACGGTTGACCTGCTCGTCCTCCTCGACCCACAGCAGACGGATGCGATCGGCATAATTGCTTTGCACCCAATCGCGCATGAAGCGGGTCGGCACGGCCATGCGCACAGAGCCGCTCTTGGAGTTGACGAGGGTCAACGGCTTCAGCCAGCTGCGGAACGCCGCCTCGCCCACCTCGGCACGCAACCGTCCGCGCACCCGCGCCCAGCGTTCCTGTACTAAGGGATCGAGATCAGCGCCATGCATGCCCATGTCCCCCATAGGCGGCTACACCGAGTCTTCCGATCGTTTTCCCCTTTAAGAGCCGGTGACCTGACGCGGATCCCCCTTGGACCATCCTGCCGCGTCCGACGGTCGCCCCGTTCGGCTCAAAGAGGGGAAGAAATGTGGCGGTCATATCGCTCCCCGTCTCGTGATTCAGAAGGTTTTGTGAACAACTATTGTTTGTATTCGGATGGTTCCCTGTCCGGCAACTTCGAACAAACCGTAAGAGTCGAACACGAGGGATTGTCGCACTTTCACACCCACCCCCAATTACAACTTTGCGAGAATTTCGCAAATAATGAGAAGCCGTTTTATTTATGTATTCTCGTGAATACTTGGTTTTTTTAGGCCCCCACCGGAACTCGCACTTTACCTCGCAAGCCCCCTTCGTGGCAAGCGGATCGAAAGCAGAACGCTAGGATTTTTCAGAGCCGTCTCAATGACGACCGCATGTTATGCAATCTATACGTGTGCGCTACCCAGCCGCGGAAACATCGGTGGGAAAGGCGCCGGACGATCATATCGAGCGTCCCGGCGGTCCTTGAAAATCGAGCCTCGACAGGCTCATGGCTTACGTGGTTGAAGTTGTCTTGCGGGCCTGCCTGCCCGCGGCAATGCGCTCAGCCCAATTCTTTGACGCGCGCACTCAAGCGAGAAATCTTTCGCGCCGCAGTGTTGCGGTGAAGAATGCCTTTTTGTGCGCCGCGATGTAACTCGGGCTGCGCCGCCTTAAACGCCGCCTGTGCCGCCGGCTTGTCCCCGGCGGCAATGGCCGTTTCGACTTTCTTGACGAAAGTACGAACCCGGCTGACCCGCGAGCGGTTGCTGACCGCGCTGCGCGCGTTCCTTCTGATCCGTTTCTTGGCGGACTGGTGATGCGCCATTTTCATTGACCTGCATTTAACCCGAGAAAGCGCCGCGCTTATAGCGGTGGTGCTCACCGTCGTCAAGGCGACTCCCTCCGCAATTGATCAGGGATGGTCGATATCGACGGTTCGAGCTCCAGGGCGCGGAACCGGCTGCGTCATCGCTGGCGTGTCGGACAATAGAAGGTGGAGCGTCCGGATTGCACCAGCCGGCGAACGCCGCCCCGATTTCGATGATCGCAATCGCAGTCCGGACAGGCGTCACCCTCGCGACCGTAGACCGCCCAGTGGTGCTGGAAGTACCCCAACTCACCGTCGGCCCGGACAAAGTCGCGCAGGCTCGAACCGCCGGCATCGATCGCCCGCAAGAGGACGTCGCGTACGGCCCAAGCCAGACGCTCCGCACGGCCGCCCTGCACGGTGTAGGCCTGCCGGCGCGGCGACAGTCCGGCGAAATACAGCGCCTCGCAGGCGTAAATATTTCCCAATCCCGCAACGACTTTTTGGTCCAGCAGCGCAGCCTTTATGGGCGTACGCCGGCCCTTGAGTGAGGCTGCCAGAGACTTGCCGTCGAACCGGTTGCCCAGAGGCTCTGGGCCCAGATTGCACAACAGCTTGTGCGATGCCAGGGCGTCGCTCGCCACCAAGTCCATGATCCCGAAACGCCGGGCGTCGTTGAATCGGATCACGTCGCCGGCTTCCGTTTCGAACACCACGTGATCGTGGGTCTCGAGCGGCGCGCCGTCGTTGCGCCCCACCACCATGCGCCCCGACATGCCGAGGTGACACAGCAGGGTCTCCTCGCCGTCCAGCCGCACGAGAATGTATTTGGCCCGGCGATCGATGCCCAACACCCGGCGCCCTTGAAGTCTGGCGGCGAAATTCTTTGGCAGAGGAAACCGCAAGTCGGGCCGGCGCTGTAGTACGCGCACCAGCCTGCGGCCTTCCAGGTGGGGCCGCAGTCCGCGCACAACGGTTTCGACTTCGGGAAGCTCGGGCAAGATCGTGGGTTCCTTTATCGGATCGGCGTACGAGAACAAGCGGTGCCGGCAGATCGGCGGCGGCCGCGCGCAGAGTAGCGCGAAGGCGGGGCGCGCGCTATGGTCCGCGCCATGAGTCCTGACAAGACCTCACATCCGACCGCCGACGATGCCTCCAGCACGCAGGAGGTCGTCTCATTCGGTTTCGAAACGGTGCCGGAGCCCGAGAAGGTACGGCGCGTGCGCCACGTCTTCGAGAGCGTGTCCGGCCGCTACGACCTGATGAACGATCTCATGTCGGGCGGCGTCCATCGTTTGTGGAAGCAGGCCATGATCGACTGGCTGGCGCCGCGCCCGGGCATCCGCCTGCTGGATGTCGCCGGCGGCACGGGCGATATCGCGCTTCGCGTGATCGCGCG
>CAXMQD010000172.1:0-4210 GCA_964194965.1 uncultured Acidimicrobiia bacterium
GCGCTCGATCTGTTCAACCGCGACGGCTACCACGCCACCGGCATCGACCGCATCCTGGCCGAATCGGGCGTCGCCAAGATGACGCTGTACAAGCACTTCGGCTCCAAGGACGCGTTGATCCGGGCCGTCCTCGCGCGCCGCGACGAACGCTGGCGCGACTGGCTTCGCGACACCGTGGCGCGCCGCGCCGAGACCCCGCGCGGACGCCTGCTCGCGGTCTTCGACGCGCTCGAGGAGTGGTTCGCCGGGCCCGACTTCCACGGCTGCCTGTTCATCCGGGCGGCGGGCGAATATGCGCGGCGCGACGACCCGATCCATGGCATGGCCGCCGACCACCAGCGCCTGGTGCTCGCCGACCTGCGCGATTTGGCCGCCGCCGCCGGCGCCCCGCGCCCGGCCCGCCTGGCCCGGGAGATCATGTTGCTGGCCTTGGGCGCCATCGTCGCGACCCAGGTCAACGGCCCGGTGGATGCCGGCCAGGCGGCCAAGAAGGCGGCCGAGGTTTTGATCGAAGCGGCGTTGGGCCCGGCCCGCGCCGCCGAGGCGACCTGAGTCGGGTCCCCTACCTGAGCGCGGCGGCGATGTTGCCGCCGTCGACGGTGAGCACGGCGCCGGTGGTCTTGGGCGAGAGCGCGAGATCCACGAAGGCCTTGGCCACGTCCTCGGCGCGGACTTCGCGGCGCAGCAGATTGCCGCGCATGTAATCGGCCTCGCTGAGGCCGCGCGCTGTGGCGCGCGCGGCGATCATGTCTTCGGTCAACAGGCCGCTTTGAACGCGGTCGGCGTTGACCGCGTTCGAGCGGATGCCCTCGGCGCCGTGGTCGAGCGCGTATTGGCGCGACAGGAACAGGGTCGCCGCCTTGGGCAAGCCGTAGGGCCCGAAGTCGGGGCCCGGGTTGACTGCCTGTTTCGACGTGTTGAACAGCAACACGCCACCGGTTTTCTGGCGCCGCATGATCGCCACCGCGGCCTGGGCGAGGCGCTGATGGGCGAAGAAGTTGAGCTCGAAACTCTCGCGCAGCACCGCCTCGGAGACCTCGCCGATGCGCCCCTGCCAGGCCGCGCCGGCGTTGGACACCAGGATATCGACCCCGCCGAAGGCCTCGGCCACCGCCTCGAAGGCGGCCACCACGGACTCCGCGTCGGTCACGTCGCAGGCGAGGCCCAGGGCGCGCCCGGGACCGCCCACCGACCGCGCCGCCGCGGCCGCGCGCGCGCCATCGAGATCGAGCAGCGCGACCTCGGCGCCCTGGTCCGCAAGCGCCTTGGCGGTGGCCAAGCCAATGGCGCCGGCGCCGCCGGTCACGACCGCGACCTGGCGCGCCAAGGGCGGCTCCCGGCCCTGGCCCAGCTTGGCCTGCTCCAACGACCAGTATTCGATCTCGAACAGCTCGGGCTCGGAGATGCTGCGGTACGCGCCGATGGCCTCGGCCTCGAGGATGACCGAGATATTGGCCTCGGCCAGATCGGCGGCGATGCCCGCGGCCTTGGCGCTGGTGCCGGCCGCGAACAGCCCCAGGCCCGGAACCAAGAGAATACGCGGGGCTTCGTCCAATCGGGTCTTGGTCCCGCCGAGGCGGGCGTTGTTGCGTTCGAAGTAGTCGCGGTAGCGCGCCTCGTAGTCGCGGATCGCGGCCTCGGCGCCCACGGCGAAGCGGTCCAGGTCGCCGGCCTCGGGCGCGGGCAGGATGACCGGCCAGGGCTTGGTGCGGATCGCGTGGTCCGGGGTCACCGGCCCGGCGACGCCGTAGCGGCCGAGCTCGGCGCCGGCGACGAATTTGCGCGCCGCCTCGCCACCGCGAAATTCCAGGATAAAGCGGCCGTAGACGCCTTCCTCCGGATCGATCGGCCGGGCCAGCAGGCCGCGCAGGATCGGCGCCACTTGGGCCGGCTTGGCGAGGCTCTCGGGCAGCGTGCCAAGAGCCATCGTCTTTCGGGTCCCCCGCGCGGCGCGGTCTTCGGCGAGGGCGACCAAGGCGATCATGCGTTCGTAGGCCTCCCGCGCGGTGGCACCGTACGAGAAAATCCCGTGCTTGAGCAGGATCAACCCCTCGGTCTCCGGGTTCGCGGCGTGGATTTGGGCCGCCTTCTTGGCGAGCGCGAAGCCGGGCATGATATAGGGCACCAGCGCCGCGCGGCTGCCGTAGACCTCGCGGCAGATTTCCTCGCCGTCCGGCTGGTCGGTGATCGCCAGCACCGCGTTGGAATGGGTGTGGTCGATGAACTTGTGCGGCAGGAAGGCGTGCAGCAGGGTCTCGACCGAGGGGTTGGGCGCTTTCGCGTCGAGCAAGTTGGTCCGCTGGGCGTTGACCATGTTCTCGTCGCTGAGCCCGTCGAGCGCGGCCAGGCGGCGCAGCGGCGCGAGCCGTACCGCGGGCAGGCCGGGCGGCTCTATCGAGGCCATGTCCCAGCCGCTGCCCTTGACGCAGAGCACCTCGACGTCCTCGCCGGCCATATCGCGCGCTTGGGTCTTGACCGAGGTGTTGCCGCCGCCATGCAGCACCAGGCTGGGCACGCCGCCAAGCAGGCGCGTGGTGTAGACCCTGAGCGCTAGATCCTCGGCCACGCCCTGCTGGTGGTAGCGCGCGACCGCCCGTTCCGCGTCACCGTCGTTCCAAAGCGATTCCATGCCGGGCCTTCCTTGCCGCGCCCATTTTTACTGCCGTTTCTACTGCCGTTTCTACTGCCACTTCTACTGATTGTGCCGCTCGGGATAAAGCGACCGAAGCCCCTCGCGCGAGGCCGGGCAGACGCCGCGTTCGGTGATCAAACCCGTGACCAGGCGCGCCGGGGTCACGTCGAAAGCCGGGTTGGCGACCGGGCTCGCCTCCGGGACCAGCCGCACGCTGGCGATATCGCCCCCGGCGGTCATGCCTGCGATCTCGGCGACCTCGGCGCCGGGACGCTCCTCGATCGGGATTTCGGCCAGGCCGTCTTGAATCGTCCAATCGATGGTCGGGCCCGGCAGGGCGACATAGAACGGCACCCCGTTGTCATGGGCGGCCAGCGCCTTCAGATAGGTGCCGATCTTGTTGCAGACATCGCCCGCCGCGGTGGTCCGGTCGGTGCCGGTGATGCAGAGATCGACCCGGCCGTGCTGCATCAGGTGTCCGCCCGCGTTATCCACGATCACGGTGTGCGCGACGCCGTGTTGACCCAGCTCCCAGGCGGTCAGGCTGGCGCCCTGGTTGCGCGGCCGGGTCTCGTCGACCCAGACGTGGACCGGGATACCGGCGTCGTGAGCCTGGAAGATCGGCGATAGCGCCGTGCCCCAGTCGACCGTCGCCAGCCAGCCGGCGTTGCAGTGGGTCAGCAGGTTGACCGGCCGGTCCTGCCCGCTCCGTTCCCAGGCGGCGCGGATCAGGCCGAGGCCGTGCCCGCCGATCGCGCGATTGATCGCCACGTCCTCATTGCAAATCTCGGCGGCACGGGCATAGGCGAGCCCGGCGCGCGCCGCGGCCGCTGCCGGGTGCAAACGCGCCAGCAGATCTTCCACCGCCCAGCGCAGGTTGACCGCGGTCGGCCGGGTCGCGATCAAGGTTTCGGCGGCACGTGTCAAGTTCGCGTCGGCGGGATCGGCGCGCAACGCCAGCGCGAGGCCGTAGGCGGCGGTGGCGCCGATCAAGGGCGCCCCGCGCACCCACATGTCGCGGATCGCCGTCGCCGCCGCCTCCAAAGTCTCCAAGCGCCGGGTGACGAAGCCGTGAGGCAGCCGGGTCTGGTCGATGATCTCGACCGCGCCAATGCCGTCCTTGGCATCCTCGGCCAGCCAGATACTTCGATAGCCGCGTCCGCCGACCTTCATGGCCCCGCCTTCATGGCCGGCCCCAGCCATGGCCCCTGGCATAGCCCCTGGCATGGCCCCTGGGTCACCGGAGCTTCACCCACCCAGTACCCGCCCGGCAACGGCGTCGAGCCGCGCCGCGAGCGCGGGATCGCGCGCCTCGGGCTGGGTGATCAGCGCGGAGTCGAGGGCATGGTGGCAGCCGGCCGGGCAGGCCC
This sequence comes from uncultured Acidimicrobiia bacterium, assembly GCA_964194965.1. Lineage (GTDB taxonomy): Bacteria > Pseudomonadota > Alphaproteobacteria > Kiloniellales > J153 > JACZVL01. The sequence continues at coordinate 4,003 of CAXMQD010000172.1, forward strand.
CGCTCCGGCCCCTCAGCATGGGCACGGCCTGCTTGATCAGCGCCCGCGCCTTGTCGGCGTTTTCGCGCAGCACGCGGATGACCTGATCGACGGTGACGTGGTCGTGGTCCTCGTGCCAGCAATCGTAGTCGGTGACCATGGCGACCGTGGCATAGCAGAGCTCGGCTTCGCGGGCGAGCTTGGCCTCGGGCATGTTGGTCATGCCGAT
>CAXMQD010000173.1:0-6942 GCA_964194965.1 uncultured Acidimicrobiia bacterium
GCTGATTGCGCCGCGCCATCTCGATCACGCCCTCGATCATCGGCGCATCCAGGCGCAGCGGCGAGGAGGTGTTGATGACCGAGAACAGGCTCGGCTCGCGCATCAGCCGGTCCGCGTCGACGCCGCGCCCGATGCGGGTCATCTCGATCGCGTCGCGGATCCGCCGTCGGCCCAGGGAATAGGCGTGGTAAGGCTTATCCGACAGGGTGATGAAGGCCATCGTCGCATCCAGGTGGCGGGTCGCGACCGGCAGGTCGATGGGCTCGACCGGATAGCCGCCGATGAGATGGACCGTATTGAAGGTCTGGGCCAGGCGGATCAGGTCGCAGAAGTCGTCATAGTTGCCGTCGCGCCGGCCGCCGGCCAGGTCGGAAGCGTTGACCGCGCTGGCGACGGTGGCGAAGTTGATGTGGTTGCCGCCGATGGTCACGTGATGCGCCGGGTTGCGCGCGTGCAGCATGAATTCGGCCGGGGCGTGGCCGACCGCTTCCTCGATCAGGCCGCGGTCGAAGCGCACCCGCTCGCTGCCGGCCTCGACCTCGGCGCCCGCGCGGCCCAGGATCTCGCGCGCCTCGGGGTGCAGGAAGTCCATGCCGATCTCTTCCAGGATCTGCATGGAAGTGTCGTGAATCGCCTCGATCTGGTCGGCGCTCAGCACCTCGATCGGCGCATAGGGATTGCGCAAGGCCCGCCGCGGCAGCTGGGTCAGCGCCGAACTATCGCGCCGCTGGCGTCCGCGCCGGTTGCTGCGGTCTCGCGCCATGGTGCCTCCCGAGAAAAACCACCGTTCCTGTTATACCAAGGATCCTCAGTACAAGTGCCCCGGCATTTACGCCGCAAGCTCCGCGACCGCGGATTTGTAGGCCCGGAAAATCTCTTCCTCGCGCGGGTGATGGCCGTCGCGCACCGCCCAGACGCCGCCGACCATGACCCCGGTGACCGGGTTGTCGTTGCCGGCGAAGACCAAGGCGTCGAGGAACAGATCGTCCGGCCGGCCGTGGAGGTTGGGCCGCTCCGGATCGACCACCACCAAATCGGCGCGGGCGCCAGGCGCCAGGCGCCCGATCGGACGGCCGAGCGCCTGGGCGCCGCCGGCGACCGCGCCCCCGAACAGGCGCGCGCCCACGGAGGATGCCTCGGAACCGCCGGCCAGAAGATTGCGCCGCCGCGCGGTCAGGCGCTGGCCGTATTCGAGCCAGCGCAGCTCCTCGATCGGGCTGACTGAGATGTGACTGTCGGAGCCGATGCCGAAGGCACCGCCCGCCTCTAGATAGGCCGGCGCCGGGAACACGCCGTCGCCCAGGTTGGCCTCGGTGGTGGGACAGAGCCCGGCCACCGCCCCGCTTTCGGCCAGGCGCCGGGCCTCTTCCTCGGTGACGTGGGTGGCGTGGACCAGGCACCAGCGCGGCCCCACCGCGGCATTTCGGAGTAGCCATTCGACCGGACGCAGGCCGCACCATTCTATGCAGTCGCGTACCTCGCCGTGCTGCTCGGCGATGTGGATATGCACCGGCGCACTGGCGTCGAGAGCCTCCAGACCCTCGAGCGCCGCCGAAAGCGTCTCCGGAGTAACCGCGCGCAGGGAGTGCGGCGCGATGCCGACTCGAACGTTCGGATCGCCGCGATATTCTTTGAGCAATCTCTCAACTAACTCCAGGAACCTATCTGAATCATTTAGAAAACGCCGCTGTACATTTCCTGATGCCTGACCGCCGAAATCGCCATATCCATAGAGCACGGGAAGCTGGGTGATGCCGATGCCGGTGGTCTTGGCCGCCGCGATCACGCGCCGCGACATCTCGGTCAAGTCCGCATAGGGGCTGCCGTCGGGACCGTGGTGCAGGTAGTGAAACTCGCCGACAGCGGTGTAGCCGGCCTTGAGCATCTCGGCGTAGAGCTGGGCCGCGATGGCTTCGACCTGGTCGGGGGTCAGGGCACGCACGAAATCGTACATGACCTCGCGCCAGGTCCAGAAACTGTCTTCGGCCGGACCGGCGCGCTCGGCCAGCCCCGCCATGGCGCGCTGAAAGGCGTGGGAGTGCAGGTTCGGCATGCCAGGCAGCACCACGCCGCCCGCGCGCGGCGCGGCGCCGGCCTGAGCGCCCGGCGTCACCGTGGCGAGCCCGCCGCCGGCGTCGATCTCGAACAGAACGTCCCGAGCCCAGCCGTCGGGCAACAACGCGCGCTCGGCGAACAAAGAGGAATCGGTCATGGGAGTCTAGCGGCGCCTCGCGGTTTTCCGGCGCGAGCTTATGCCGTAAGACTGGACTTGTATAGGCGGGCACGCGGAGAGAGGAGCGCACGCGAACATGTGGGACGCAATCTGGCTGGGCGGCCGCCTGGCGACCATGTCTGGGCCAGCAGGGGAAGCCGAAGCCTACGGCGCGATCGACGACGGCGCCATCGCCGTGGCGGCCGGACGCATCGTCTGGGCCGGGCCGCGCGCCAAGTTGCCGGGTGCGGCCAAGGACCTGGCGCGCGAGGTTCACGACCTGGAAGGGCGCTGGCTCACGCCCGGGTTGATCGACTGCCACACCCACCTGGTCTACGGCGGCGACCGCGCGGCGGAGTTCGAACTGCGCTTGAAGGGCGCCAGCTACGCCGAGATCGCCCAGGCCGGCGGCGGCATCGTTTCGACCGTCGCGGCGACCCGCGCGGCCAGCGAGGAAGACCTATTGCGGGCCGCGCGGCCGCGGCTCGACGCCCTGCTCGCCGAGGGCGTGACCACGGTCGAGATCAAGTCGGGCTACGGCCTCGACTTGGAAAACGAGCTCAAGCAACTGCGGGTCGCGCGCGCGCTCGGCGAGTCCCGGGCGGTCACGGTCAAGACCACGTTCCTCGGCGCCCATGCCCTGCCGCCCGAGTTCGCCGAACGCGCCGAGGATTACATCGAAGCAGTCGTGGCCATGCTGCCCGAGGTCGCGGCCTCGGGGCTGGCCGATGCGGTCGACGCCTTCTGCGAGACCATCGCGTTTTCGCCCGAACAAATCGCGCGGGTGTTCGCGGCGGCGCGCGCGCTCGATCTGCCGGTCAAACTGCACGCCGACCAGCTCACGGACCTGGGTGGGGCGGCGCTGGCGGCGCGTTACGACGCGCTCTCGGCCGACCATATTGAGTACACCGGCGCGGAGGGTGTCGCGGCGATGGCGGCGGCGGGCACGGTTGCGGTGATCCTGCCCGGTGCCTTCTATGCGCTGCGCGAAACCCAGTTGCCGCCGGTCCAGGCGCTGCGCGCCGCCCGGGTGCCGATCGCGCTCGCCACCGACTGCAACCCGGGCAGCGCGCCGGTGACCTCGCTGCTGCTCATGCTCAACATGGGCTGCACCTTGTTCCGCCTGACCCCGGAGGAGGCGCTGGCCGGGGTCACCCGCCACGCCGCGACCGCGCTCGGGCTTGGCGACAGCCACGGCACCCTCGAAGCCGGCAAGGTCGCGGACTTCGCGATTTGGAACATCGACCGGCCGGCCGAACTCGCCTACCGAATCGGGTTCAATCCGCTTGCCTATGCGGTGAAAGGAGGCGTGATTCGGAGCTAGGGAACCGGCCAGTGGCCGGCGACCCGAACCGCCTCGTCCATGCCCGGCCAGGGCGGCATGGTGGCGATCGCGAAGATGAGCGGGTCCCGGCCCGTATTGCGGAACTGGAAGTGGACGCCGGTCGGCAGCGAAATCGAGACCCCGGGCGCGACCGGGACCACCTCCTCCCGGTCGTCCAGCTTGCGCCAAAGCTCGCCGGCGCCGCCAAGGAAGTACCAGATCTCCTCGATGGTCTGATGCCTTACCGCCAGCGAGACCTTGCCCGGTGGCAATGTGCAGTGGGACAGACCGCCGCGCGCGGTCTCGAGCAGGAGCCGTATCTCGGAACCGTCCGGCGCGGTCACGAAGTCCGCCGGCAACGTCGCGGTCCACTTCATGAGTCGCTCCCTTCGCCGTAGCCGGCCGCGCCGATCAGTCCTTGGTCATCGAGACGCGGCCATCGTCCCCGATCGTCCAATGGGGATTGTAGGCGACCTCCCAGGCGTGGCCGTCAGGGTCGGCGAAATAGCCCGAGTATCCACCCCAGAAGACCTCTTCCGGCTCCTTCAGGATCGTCGCGCCCCTCTCCCTCAGCCGGGAGAAGATCGAATCGACCTCTTCCTTGCTTCGGGCATTGTGGGCGAGCGCGAAGCCCTGGTACCCGGTGCCGCCGCTGCCACCAGATGCGGCATTCCTGTCTTTCGCCATGTCGGCGTGCGGGTAGAGGGAGAACACCAGCCCGCCGAGATCGAAAAAAGCGATCTCGGGTGGACCGGGAGCCGCCTTCCAGCCAACCACGTCCTCGTAGAACGCGATCGCGCGCTTCAAATCCGCGACCCCCAATGTGACCATGCTCAAACGTTGTTCCATAGCTGTCCCCACCTCCCCCGCAACCAAACCCTCTCCCGAAACTAAACCCGTCCCGGACCGCGCCACCATCTCGCCGACGCGGAAGGCGCTCCACACCATGTCCAGGGTCTCGTCGGCGGAAAGCGCGTTGGTCCGCTTCCAGACGCCGTCCTCTTGGACCAGGGCCGCGGTCATGCCGCGCGAGCGGTCATCGACCTGGCCATAGGTGATCAACACCAGCGCATAGTCCCGGTACCGCACCACACCCCAGAGGAATACCGAGTCGAGCGTGGCGAAGCCGGCCTTGCTGCCCGCGCGTATCTCGGCGTCGGCGAGGAACTGTACGAGCGCCGCCTGCTCACTGGCCGCGAAATTAGCCTTGATCCATTCCGCGTCGTCGGCCTTCCAGGCGGAGAAGTCCGATCGGACCGCAGCCTCCGGCGTGTTCAGATCGGCCTGGTCCCGCGCGATCGGGTCGAGCTCGCGCGGCGGCTCGAACAACTCGCCGGGCAGAACCAACTCAATCGTGTCTTCGAAATTTTTGCCGCTGTCGAGGTGCGGCTTTTGAAATCCCAGGTTCTTGAGCTGGGCCCGGAACGCGACTTCACCGGCAAGCGCCGATGGCGCCGCACCGAGCCCTATCATGGCCACCATTAGAAGCCCGATCGCGCAGGCCAAACGAGTCCAAGTAATTTCCATTTTCAATTCCTTTCCCCGCCCCACTCGAGCGTCGTCTCCAGTAGACGCCGCAGGACCGGGCGGATGCCAGCGGCCAGGTCGTCGCGGAATCCGAACGGCGGGGCCTCGTCCATGTAGGTGATCTGGCTCAGTTCGAGCTGGATCGCATGAACGCCCCGGACCGGGTCGCCAAAGCTGCGGGTGATGTAACCGCCCTTGAAGCGGCCATCGAGCGCATGGCTATAACCCATTGCCGCAGCTTTTGTTTCGGCAATTGTTATCAGGCGTGAAATCAGCTCCGGATCGGCGCTGACGCCATCGGCGCTGCCCAGGTTGAGGTCGGGCAAGCGGCCCTCGAAGAAGCGCGGCACCCGGCTTCGGATCGAATGCGCCTCCCAGAGCAGCGCGTAACCATGGCGATCCTTGATGGCGGCGAGCGCGCTTGCCAAACGCTGGTGATAGGGGCGAAACATCGCTGCCCGCCGCGCCTCGATCTCGGCCGCGTCCGGCGCCCGGCCGTCCAGATAAATCGCACCCTGGTCGAAGGTGGTGGCCGGACACAGCCCGGTGTTGCTGGCACCGGGATAGAGCGGCTTGTCGTCGGGCGCCCGATTCAAATCGATGACGTAGCGCGACTGGGTCGCGGCCAACACCGAGGCGTCGAGGTCATCCAGGAAATCGTACAGCCGGTCGACGTGCCAGTCGGTGTCCGGAACGGTCTTGCCGAGCTCGGTCATGCGCACCGCGATGGCCTCGGGCACCTGCGTGCCGACGTGGGGCATGGAAACCAGCAGCGGCGATCCGCCGGCCTTGAAGGTAAAAGCTTCGGTCATGCCATTCCTCGCTCCGCTCCGCTCAGATCCAACCGAACAGGAAAGCGAAGCCGAGCGCCATGAAAAACAGGCCGATCACCGGCCACTGGAAGCGGCGCCATCCGGTCAGCTCTTTGTCGATCCGCCGCTGCAGCGTTCCCAACATGGGCAAGCTGTCCATAAAGCGGCTGCCCTGCTCCGAGGTGCGGCGTGGTGGCATGAACCAGATCGCGAAGAAGATCGCTCCCAGGATTATCAGGCCCCAGGCGCCCGAACCTGCCGCCTCGGGACAATCCGCGGCGCCCGAGGCCTGGTCGCAGGACAGCTCCGCCGCCGCCTGCGCCCAGGCCTCGGGCGCCGTGGCGGCGAGCACAACGATAAGCAGGACCAAGGGAGCCAGGATGCGCGGCATGAAACCTCGTTCAGAGAATTCGGAGCCCGAGAACCTACGCCACGGCCTCGATTGCGGCAACGCTGGCGGAGATACTCCTCGTCGAATAGCCCGCTTGACTCGAAGTTGTATATACATGTATAGACAACTTGTTCGCTAGTTCGAAATTCCGCGCCCGCCCCGCGACAAAACCGGGTGCAGGGGACCGCGGCATCCAAGGGAGGCTTTGATGAAATTCAAGTGGAGCAAACGCGCCGTCGCGGCGGCGACCGTGGCGCTGACCGGCGCGCTAATGGGCGGCGCGGCGCAGGCCGACACCGTCGTTATCGGCTTCAACGTGCCGCTGACCGGTTTCGCGGCGGCGGATGGAAAATCGGCTCTGACCGGCGTCGAGCTCGCCGTCGAGCAGGCCAACGCCGCGGGTGGCATCGACGGCAAGATGATCGAGCTTCAGGTCTACGACGATCAGGCCTCGCCGAAGGAGTCGGTTCCGATCGCCACCAAGCTCGCGACCCAGGACAAAGTGAACATCGCCATCTCCGGCAGTTATTCCGGCGCGACCCGCGCCGCGGCCGGCGTGTTCCAGTCCAACGGCATTCCCTACATCTCGGCCTTTGCGGTGCATCCGGGCATCACTCGCAGCGGCGACTTCGTATTCCGCACCTCCTTCGTGGGCGAGGTCCAAGGCCGCGCCGGC
>CAXMQD010000174.1:0-7407 GCA_964194965.1 uncultured Acidimicrobiia bacterium
CCTGCAGCACGTTGATGGCGGTGAGTGTCGCCAAGGGCTGGGAAGTGGCCGCCATGCCGGTCGTCGAATGGACCGGCGAGCGCCCGGGAAGCTCGAAATGTCGCATGTTCCGTCCTTGTGATTTGGCCGCAGTAAGCCAAAAAGAACCTCTCGGTTCAAACAAAAAACCCGTGCGCATACAAAGGTTTTGCCGCGCGCCGGTCCAGGCTCTTGGCGCGCCCGCCCGGCCTTGTTACCCTTTTGTTAACGCGATCCAGCCGAATATTGGCCATGAAACAGACTTCCCCATCTCCCCGGCGCCCGAAACTCGGCCTCGCGCTTGGCAGCGGGGTCGCGCGCGGTTGGGCCCACCTGGGCGTGCTGCGCGCGCTGGAGCGCTATGGATTCAGGCCCGACGTCGTCGCCGGCACCTCGATCGGCGCCATGATCGGGGGCGCCTATCTGGCCGGTCACGCCGACGATCTGGAGGACTGGGCGCGCGGCCTGACCAAGGTGCGGGTCATGTCCTATCTCGATTTCCGGGTCCGGTCCGCGGGCATGATCGGCGGCCGCCGCCTGGTCGAGGCCATGGAAAAACACTTCGCCGGGGTCCGGATCGAGGATCTGGACCGGCCGTTCGTGGCGGTCGCGGCCGACCTTGTTACCGGACACGAAGTCTGGCTCAGGGACGGCGACCTGATCCAGTCCATGCGCGCCTCCTTCTCGCTGCCTGGCGTGTTCGAGCCGATGAAGCTCGGGAACCGCTGGCTGGTCGACGGCGCGCTGGTCAATCCGGTTCCGGTATCGGTCTGCCAGGCGCTCGGCGCCGAGCTGGTGGTGGCGGTCAACGTCAACGCCGATCAGCTCGGCAAGACCCGGCGCCGCGGCACGGACGTGCCGTCGATCGCCGGTTTCGATCTGCTCCGCGAGATCGAGAAGGGCGGGACGATGGCGCCGGGCTCCAAATTGGGCGCGATCACCCGCCGGGCATTCCGGCGCGAGACCGCCCGTCCGAGCATGTTCGGGGTCTTGATCTCCTCGCTCAGTATCGTCCAGGACCGGATCACCCGCTCGCGCCTTGCCGGCGAGCCGCCGGACGTGCACATCACCCCCAGGCTCGGCAACATCGGAATGTTCGAGTTCGACCGCGCCGATGAGATCATCGCCGAGGGCGAGGCCGCGGTCGAGCGCGCGCTCCCGGACCTGCGCGACGGGCTGACCATCTTCGGCCTCGAAGTGGGCGAGAACGGCAACGGCGGCAAGTAGGGCCGGGAGCTATCCGGTCCAGTCCAAAATCACCTTGCCGGACTGGCCTGAATTCATGATCTCGAAGCCTTCCTGGTAGGCATCGATCGGCAGGCGGTGGGTGACGATCGGCTCGATGTCCAGGCCGCTTTGGAGCATGGTCGTCATCTTGTACCAGGTCTCGAACATTTCGCGGCCGTAGATGCCCTTGAGCGTCAAGCCCTTGAAGATCACCCGGTTCCAATCGATCGGCGACGGCTCGGGCGGAATGCCCAGGATCGCGACCCGGCCGCCGTGGTTCATGGTTCGCAGCATATCGTCGAGCGCCTGCAAATTGCCCGACATTTCGAGGCCGACGTCGAAGCCCTCGGTCATGCCGAGTTCGGCCATGACGCCGTCCAGACTCTCCCGGGTCACGTTCAGCGTCCGGGTCGCGCCCATCTTGGCGGCCAATTCGAGGCGATAGTCGTTGACGTCGGTCACCACCACGAAGCGGGCGCCGACGTGGCGCGCGATCGCGGTCGCCATGATGCCGATCGGCCCGGCGCCGGTAATCAGCACGTCCTCGCCGACCATGTCGAAAGACAGCGCCGTGTGGGTCGCGTTGCCGAGCGGGTCGAGGATGGCGCCGATCTCGTCGGGTATCTCCTCGGGCAGGTGGAAAGCGTTGACCGCCGGAATCGACAGGTACTCCGCGAAACAGCCCGGGCGGTTGACGCCGACACCGACCGTGTTGCGGCACAGGTGCCGGCGGCCGGCGCGGCAGTTGCGGCAGTGGCCGCAGGTGATGTGCCCCTCGCCCGAGACCCGCTCGCCGATTTCGAAGCCTTGAACCTCGCCGCCGACCTCCACGATCTCGCCGGCGAACTCGTGGCCGATGGTCATGGGCACCGGGATCGTCTTCCGGGACCAAGGGTCCCAGTTGTAGATATGGATGTCGGTGCCGCAGATCGCGGTCGCGTGAATCTGGATCAGGACGTCGTTGTGGCCGACCTTGGGCTTGATCGCCCGCTCCATCCAGATGCCGGGTTCGGGCTTACTCTTGACCAGCGCCCTCACAGCGGTCCCTTTCCGTATCCGATTCGCCTAACCGCGGCGCGTGGTGGCGTAGCCGCAGCGCCGGCATTGCACTCGGGTCACCTCGCCGCCCGGGCCGAAGCCAAAAGTGGCGTCGATGAGCTCGAAGTCGTGCACCCCGAAGAAGCACAGGATGCGGCCCAGAAATGCCGGCATGGGTGACCTCCCCGCTTGCGCAGGGCCAAACTGTAGCACGAATCGCGCCGTCGGGGTCGCGGTCCTTTCAACCGCTAGATGGGCGGCGGCGGCCAGCCCAGGAACACCGCGGCCAGCAGCACCTCGACGCCCAGGTAGATGATCGTGTGCGAGCCCGGCGGGCCGTCGACCAGCAGCGAGTAGAGCCGGGTCACGACCAACACCGCCATGACCAGGCCGAGCGCCAGCACCTGGCCGCGCGCGTTCTCCAGGTCCCAGCAGGCCCACAGCGCGACCATGCCGAGTCCGGCCATCATCGCATTGAGACCGCGCAGATGGCTCTTGGCGTCTGGCGCGTCGGCGATCAGCCAGGTGCGCCCGATTCCGGGCCGGACCGCGCCGGCCAGGCCGGGCCCGATTAGGCTCAGGCCGAGCAACACCAGCAAGCTGTATAACACCGCCATGTGCGCAGCGCTCATCCACCTCTCCCTTTTACTTCGCCGGCGTGCCGGCGATACCGTCCTCGACGGCATCAAGAATCGATCCCGCGAGCCGGAATCCGGTCTCGACCAGCTCCGGCACCGCGGCGTGGGCGCCCAGTTTCTCCAGCTCGCGTGCGTGCTCGCTGTCGCGCGCACGCGCGTAAACCTCCAGGTCCGGGAAGATGTAGCAGACCAGCGCCACCAATTGGAGCGCCGCCTCGGCACTATCCACCGCAACCACCAGGGAGCGCGCGCGCCCGATGTGGAGCGCGTCCAGGATTTCCGGCCGGGTCACGTCGCCGTAAAATACCGGCAGCCCGCGCTGGCGCGCCTGGGCGATGCGGTGCGGGTCGAGGTCGACCGCGATGTAGGGAACATCCGCCGCCTCCAGCCGCGCCGCCACCGCCTGCCCGACCCGGCCGTAGCCGGCGATCACCACGTGCCCGCTCAATAGCTCGGTATCCTCGGGCAGGTCCTCCACGCGCACCGCCTCAGCCCGCTCGATGCGGTTGCTGACCGCCCGCCCCAGGCGCGCCAGGAATGGGGTGAGCACCATGGTCAACGCGACCACGACCAACAGCATCTGACCGATCTCGGCGCCAAGCGCGCCGCTCGCCATTCCAACGCCGAGCAACACGAAGGCGAACTCGCCGCCCTGGGCCAGCAGGATGCCCAGGTTGAGCGCCTGAGCGGCGGGCGTTCCGAATAATCGGGCCAGGCCCGCGATCAGCGCGCCTTTGCCGAACAGCAGCAAAGCCAGCAGGAGTGCCAGGGTCCAGCCCTCGCGCCAAATCAGATTCAGATCGACCGACATGCCGACAGTGACGAAGAACAGCCCCAGGAGCAGGCCGCGGAACGGCAGGATCACCGCGCCGACTTGGTGGCGGTAGTTGGTCTCGGCGAACAGCATGCCGGCCAGGAATGCGCCGAACGCCATCGATAGGCCCGCCAAGTGGGTCAAGGTCGCGGTCGCGAGCACCACCAACAGGGTCAGCGCCGCGAAGATATCTCGGTCGCGCAATTGGGCCACTGGCAGAACCGCGTAGCGCAGAACCAAACGCCCGATACCGAGGATCGCAAGCACCGCGACCGCGAGCTTCAGGGCCGCGATACCCAATGCCGCCGGAATCGAAGCCGCCGCGCCGCCGAGCGCCAATACGCAGACCAGCAACGGCCCGACTGCCAGGTCCTGCACCAGCAGCACCGCGAAAGCCGAGCGCCCGAAACGGCTGGTGATGTCGCCGCGCTCGGACAACACCTGGAGGACAATTGCGGTCGAGGACAGCGCCAATCCGGCCCCGATCACCACCGCCGCCGGCCCGCTCAGTCCAACCAGCAGCGCCAGGATCGCGATCGCCACCGTGGTCACGACGACCTGGGCCGCGCCGAGCCCGAAAACGCGGCCGCGCATCACCTTGATGCGCTCGAACGGCAGCTCGAGGCCGACGGTGAATAAAAGAAACACGACCCCGAACTCAGCCAGGGCGCGGGTCCCTTCCAGATCTCTGACCAGGCCTAGGCCGGTCGGCCCGATCACCGTGCCCGCGGCCAGATAGCCGAGCACCGAGCCGAGCTGCAGGCGCTGAAACAGGAGCACCGAGATCACCGCCGCCAAGAGGATGACGATGACCTCGATCAGATAACCGGGTTCGGACATGGTCTTTTGCCCTAACGCAGGGGCGGCGGTTGGTCCGGGGTGCGCGCGGGGAGGCGCCCCATGCCAAGGGCACGCGCCTTGATGAAGTCCGCCATCGCGCGGTTGTGCCGGCCCCTAGCCTCGAAGGCGAAGCCCCGGTTGTGATAGGCGCCCGGGAACTCCGGCTTGTTGACGATGGCCGCGCCGTAATCCGCGATGGCGAAGTCGTATTCTTTGGTGTGGGAGCGCACGTTGGCGCGGTTGAAGAAGGCGTCGGCAAGATAGGTGAGCTCTAGATCGCCGCCCTCGATGGCGCGGCTGTAGAGCGCAATGGCGCGCGCGAAGTCGCCGGCCTCCGACGCCACGAAAGCCTTCTCGAAGGCATCGTAGCCGTCGAGGATCGGCACCCGCGGGGCTGCCATGGTGGGGGCCGCCACGGGGGGCGCCGCGGGGGGCGCCGGGGGGGCCGCCTGAGAGGCCGCTTGGGTCGCGTCCGCGCCCGCCGGCGATAATTTCTCGCCGTCCGCGGCGCCCAGCAGTTGGGCCACGGCGTGATTGGTTGCGATCCGGGAGGTCTGATCCGCGCCGGTGGCGCCGCGCGACTCCAGCGCCAGGCGGTCCAACAACTCGCGGCTGGGGCGGCCGTCGACCGGCAGGCCGCGGGCGCCCTGATACGCCTCTATCGCTTGGACCGTGCGGGCGCCCACCTGACCGTCAAGCGGACCGGGATCGAAGCCGATGCGCGCGAGCTGATGCTGCACCGCCAGCACCAACTCGCGGTCCGGTACCACCGCCGGCGGTGCATCCCCGGCCCCGTCCTTCTCGACCAAGCGCGCAATCATGTTGTCCAAATTGAAGCCGGATTTCGATGGTCGTTGGCTTGCGGTATCGGGTTCGGGCTCGGGTCTGGAATCTGGCTCGGCCGCGACTTCGGGCTCGGGCTCGGGCTCGGGCTCGGGTTCTGGCTCCGGCTCCGGCTGCGCCGCCACTTCCGGCTCGGGTTCTGGCTCGACCGCGACTTCGGGCTCGGGTTCTGGCTCGACCGCGACTTCGGGTTCTGGTTCTGGCTCCGGCGCGGGTTCCGGCGCGCGCGCCGGTGCGGCGGCCGCCTTGGCGGCGTTTATCTCCGCGAAGGCCTGGACCACCTGGCGCAGCTCGACGAGCAGCCCCCGCCCCGGCTCGCCGTCGACCGCCAGGGCGGCGAATTCCTGATACAGCGAAATCGCGGCACGGGTGCGGCCGTCGATCACCCCGTCGACCGGGCCCGGATCGAAGTTCAGCTCGGTGAGCAGGCGTTCGAGCTCTTTGGCCTCTTCGGGGCCGAGGTCGGCCGCCCGGGTCCCGGCCGGCTGGCTCAGGCAGAGGGCCGCCAGGAGCAGGGCTCCCAGTCCGTTATGACGCCACGGTCTCATGCCCCGATTTTAGGTCAAATCGGGCTCTGGGGCCAACGATTGCCTGGCTAAAGAATGGGCGCCTGGCTGGACCAGCCGGTCTCGCGCTCATAGGCCCGGGCGGCGCGCAGCAGGCGGGCCTCGTCGAACGGGCGTCCGACCAATTGGAAGCCCGCCGGCAGGCCGTTTCCGGTGAACCCCGCGGGCACGGAAACCCCGGGCAAGCCGGTATAGTTGACCGGCCGCGTGCAGTGCCCGGTGGCGGAGATGAGCTCGTTGAAGCCGGGATTGGCGGCGACGTCGGACTCCGCGATGGTCGGAACCGGGAACGGCCACAGCGGCGTGTGCAGCACGTCGGCGCGTTCGAACACCGCCGCGCCCAGCTCCTCGATGACCTGGCGCCTGAAGCTCAGCGCCTCGATGTAGCGCCGCGCCGGGTGGACCAATCCGGGCAACAGTCGGCCCAGGGTCTGGCGGCCGTAGTCGCCGCGCCGGGTCTCCAGCCAGCGGCCGTGGAAGGCGGCCCCCTCGACCGCGATGATCAGCATGGTCATGCCGTTGGCGTGCGCCAGCGAGGCCGGAATCTCGACCGGCACGATCTCGGCGCCGAGGCTGGCGTAGACCTCGAGGCTGGCCCGCGTCAGGGCCGCGACCTCCGAATCGACCGGGTCGTAGAAGTAGTTCTCCGGGGTTGCGATGCGCAGGCCGCGCACGCCGTCCTCGAGCCCGGCCGAGTAGTCGGGCACCGGCGCGGTGCTGGTGGTCGGGTCCGCGGGGTCGCGCCCGGCGATGGCTTGCAGGATCAGCGCCGCGTCCGCCACCGTGCGCGCGAGCGGCCCCACGGTGTCGAGGCTGAACGACAGCGGCAGGGCGCCGAAGCGGCTGACCCGGCCGAAGGTTGTCTTGATCCCGACCAAGCCGCAGGCCGCCGCCGGCAGGCGGATCGAGGCGCCGGTGTCGGAGCCCAGCGCGCCGTAAACCAGGCGCGCCGCCACCGAGGCGCCGGGGCCGCTCGACGAACCGCCGGTGACATGCGCCGGATTCCAGGGATTGCGCACCGCCCCGGTGATCTCGTTGTGGCCGGTGGTGCCGAGCGCGAATTCGACCATGTTGAGCCGCGCGATGTCGAGCGCCCCGGCCCGATCCAGGCGCGTCAGCGCGGTCGCGGTCACCTCGGGCACGAAGTCAGCCAGAATCTTTGAGCCGCAGGCGCTCGGCCGGCCGGCGCGGTAGTACATGTCCTTGTGGGCCAGGGGCACGCCGTGCAGCGGCCCACGCGCGCGCCCGGCGGCGAGTTCCGTATCGGCCGCGCGCGCGGCGTCGAGCGCCGCCTCGGCATCCAGTGCCGCGACCGAATTGAGCGCTGGGCCGTGACGTTCCAAGCGCGCGACGCAGTTCCGGGTCGCCTCCAGGGAAGAGACCTCCTTGGTCGCGATGGCGGCGGCGAGTTCGGTGAGGCTCA
>CAXMQD010000175.1:0-2523 GCA_964194965.1 uncultured Acidimicrobiia bacterium
ACGGCGACGATCTGCGGCTCATGGCTCATGAAATCGCCCCCCTGGAAGGTGTCGCCGCGGTCGCGGGGCTGGGTCTCAAGGTGATCTTGAGCGACGCCGAGCCGCTCGGCAGCCTCAAGAGCCTGCTCGACCGCGAGAGCCGGGGCCGGGGCCGGGTCGCGCTGGTGCTGGACTTGGCGGACGGCCGGGAGGTTGAACTCGACCTGCCGGAGGGCTACCGGCTCTCCGCCGCCGCCCGCCAGGCCATCAAGGCGGTCCCCGGGGTGACGGTTCTGGAGGCTTGAGCCAGGCTCCGCTAACACGGAACCCACCCCAGCCCGCACCCCCTCCCGGCCGCCCATGGCATCATGATTGGAGGCGGCCGGGTGGGGGTGCGAGCTGGGGCAGAGCTATCCTGGAAAACGCACGGTTTTCGCGGTTTTTTCCTTGCAATCCCTGGGCGCCGGGGCTATCACCCGGCCCACTTGATTTCACACGCGGGTTTCGCGGCTCTTCGGGGGAGACATCCCCGGCGGTCGCTCCGGTGTCCGGATACCCCGGATGCACAGGCCCGCGGCGGCACAACCGGAGAAAGATACCCCCCATGGCGATTCCAGACGTCTCCATGCGCCAGCTCTTGGAAGCTGGCGTCCATTTCGGTCACACCACCCGTCGCTGGAACCCGAAGATGTCGCCTTACATCTTCGGCAAGCGCAACGGCGTCCACATCCTCGATCTCGAGCAGACGGTACCGCTCCTGCACCGGGCGCTGGTTACGGTCCGCGAAGTTGTCGCCGGCGGCGGCCGGGTGCTGTTCGTCGGCACCAAGCGGCAGGCCAGCGAGGCGGTCGCCGAATCCGCCAAGCGCTGCGGCCAGTACTACGTCAACCACCGCTGGCTCGGTGGCATGCTGACCAACTGGAAGACCATCTCTCAATCGATCCGGCGCCTCAAAGAGGTCGAAGAGCAGCTCGAGCAAGGCGAGACCGGCTTCACCAAGAAAGAGCTGCTCAAATTGACCCGCGAGCGCGACAAGCTGGATCGCGCCCTGGGCGGCATCAAGGAGATGGGCGGCCTGCCGGATGTGCTGTTCGTGATCGACACCAACAAGGAGCATATCGCCGTCGCCGAGGCCAAAGTCCTGAACATTCCGGTGATCGCGATCCTGGACTCCAACTCCGATCCGGACGGGGTGCTCCATCCGGTGCCGGGCAACGACGACGCGATCCGCGCCATCGCGCTGTACTGCGAGTTGATCTCCGGCGCGGTTTTGGACGGCATCCAGGCGGAACTGGAGGCGAGCGGCGGGGATGTCGGCGCGGCGACGGAAGGCCCGGTCGAGACACTGCCCGAGGCCCCGGCGGCGCCCCCGGCGGCGCCAGCGGAAACGCCAGCCGCGGCAGCGGTGACGAGTGAAGCGCCAGCGGAAGTGCCCGCAGCGCCTGCCGCCGAGCCTGCCGCCGCACCTGCCGCTGAACCCGCCGCTGAACCCGCCGCCGCACCGGCCGTGGAGCCCGTGGCGCCAGCCGCCCCAGCGGCCGATTCAGAGGAAGCCCCCAAGCCCGCCTGATAAGGCGTTGCCTGGAGGCTTTTTGGTAACGGCGGCGCGTGGTCCGCGTTCGCGCAACGCAATCAACAATTTACGATCGACAATCTGAGGGACGGATCGAAATATGGGCGAGATCACCGCTGCATTGGTCAAGGAGCTGCGCGAAAAAACCGGCGCCGGTATGATGGACTGCAAGAAGGCGCTTATGGAGATCGGGGGCGACGTCGAGGAAGCGGTCGATTGGCTGCGCAAGAACGGTCTGGCCGCGGCCGCGAAGAAGGCCGGCCGCATCGCTTCCGAGGGACTGGTCGGGGTGGTTGCGGAGGGCACCCATGGCGCCGTCGTCGAAGTCAACTCCGAGACCGACTTCGTCGCCCGTAATGAGGTGTTCCAGGAATTTGTGAGCCGGGCCGCGGCGCTTTCGCTGGATGCCGGCGGAGATTTGGCGGCGCTCGGCGCCGCCGCCTATCCCGGCGGGGGCACGGTCAGCGAGGCGTTGACCGAGATGATCGCCAAGATCGGCGAGAACATGAGCCTGCGCCGCGCCGGCACGCTCCAGGTCTCCCAGGGCGTGGTCGCCGCTTACGTCCACAATCAGGCGGCCCCGGGACTGGGCAAGATCGGCGTGCTGGTGGCGCTCGAATCCGCCGGCGACGCGGACAAGCTCACCGCCTTCGGCAAGCAGCTCGCCATGCACGTTGCCGCCGTCGCGCCCCAAGCGGTTAGCGCCGAGGACCTCGACGCGACGGCGCTGGAGCGGGAGCGCAATGTCCTGGCCGAGCAGGCCCGGGCCAGCGGCAAGCCCGAGGAAATCGTCGAAAAGATGGTTCAGGGGCGCCTGCGCAAGTTTTACGAGGAGGTCTGCCTGCTTGACCAGACCTTCGTAATCGACAACGAGCTCAAGGTGCGTCAGGCGGTCGAGGCCGCCGGCGAGGACGCCGGCGCGCCGATCGTGGTGACCGGGTTCCAGCGCTTCAAGCTCGGCGAGGGTGTCG
>CAXMQD010000176.1:0-5263 GCA_964194965.1 uncultured Acidimicrobiia bacterium
CCGTCGTGCCACAGCCGCTCGTAGCGCCGAAACGATGCATCGGCGGCCAGCAGCCGGCGCTCGGCGCCGGCCCAGCCGGCCGCATCGAGGAACTCGGCTATGGCGCGGGCGCGCTCGGTCATGGGGCCGCCAGATCCCGCAACCGCCGATCCCAGTTTCCGGTTCCGATCAGAACCACGCGGCGCGCACCCGCGCTCTTGGTGTAGTCGAAGCGCAGCTCGAGCCGCTCGGCGGGCAGCAGGGGCCCGAGCCGCTCGGCCCATTCGATCAGCAGGATTCCCCCATCCAGCGCCTCCTCGAAGCCGAGTTCGTAGGCCTCGTCCGGCCGCGCCACGCGGTAGAGATCGAAATGCCAGACCGGGGCCGGGGCGCGCTCGTAGGTTTGGAGCAGGGTGAAGGTCGGGCTCGGCACCTCCTCGAAAGCTGCGGGAGTGGTTCCGTCCGGCGCCGGCAGCGCGTTGATGAAGGCGCGGGCGAAGGCGGTCTTGCCGCTGCCCAACTCGCCAAAAAGTGCGATCACGTCGCCCGGACGCGCCAGCGCCGCGACACTCTGCGCCAGACGCGCGGTCGCGGCCTCGTCGGGCAACTCGAAGCTCAACTCTTCGGGGCGCAGGTGCGGCGCGGCCATGGGCTGGTTTTACCGGTCGCCCCGGCGCTCGGCAACCGGCCAAGAAAATTGCCCGCGCGACGGGCGGATCGGCAGGAGTCTTGCCAAGGTTGGGGCCGGGCTCCATGGTTAGGCCGACTTCGCGCGGGGGATAACCGGGGATTCTTCATGGCCGCCACCCAGCACAAGACAGACGTCGCCATTATCGGCGCCGGGCCGGTCGGCCTGTTCGCGGTTTTCGAATGCGGCATGCTGGGCCTCGAATGCCACCTGATCGATACCCTGGATGTCGTCGGCGGCCAGTGCGCGGCGCTCTATCCGGAAAAGCCGATTTACGACATCCCCGGCACGGCCAAGCTGATGGCCGGGGAGTTGGTCGCGCGCCTGAGCGAGCAGGTCGCGCCGTTCAAAGCGGTTCACCACCTGGGCCAACAGGTGGCCGCGCTCACGCCGACATCCGCGGGCTGGCGGCTCGAGACCTCAAAAGGGACGGAGATCGAAGCGCGTGCGGTGATTCTCGCCGCGGGCGCCGGCGCCTTCGGACCGAACCGGCCGCCGCTCGCCCAGATCGAAGACTACGAGGGCCGGAGCGTGTTCTACATGGTGGGCCGGCGCGAGGACTTCCGGGACAAGCGCGTGGTCATCGCCGGCGGCGGCGATACGGCGCTCGACTGGGTGCTGTCGCTCGCCGAGGTGGCGCGCAAGGTTTACGTGGTTCATCGCCGGCCCAAGTTTCGCGGCGCGCCCGAAACCGTGGCGCGCATGCAGGAACTCGCCGAAACCGGCCCAGGGGCAGACCCAGGGGCCGGCCCAGGGACCGGCCCAGGGACTGGCCCAAGGACTGGCCCGAGGACTGGCGGGGTGGTCGAGATCGTCGTCCCCTACGTGTTGCACGCGCTCGAAGGCGCGGAGGGTCAACTCGAGGCGGTGGTTGTGGCGACGCTTAAGGGCGAGACCCAGCGGCTCGAAGCCGATGTGCTGCTGCCGTTTTTCGGGCTGTCCATGAATCTGGGGCCAATCTCGGACTGGGGCCTGGCGCTCGACCGGCACCACATCGTGATCGACCCCGCGACCTGCGAAACCAACCGGGCCGGGGTCTTCGCGATCGGCGACATCGCCAGCTACCCGGGCAAGCTCAAGCTGATCTTGACCGGCTTCTCCGAAGCGGCCATGGCCGCCCACGCGATCTACAAACTAGTCCACCCCGAGCTGGAACTACACTGGGAGTACTCGACCACCAAAGGCGTGCCGGGTGGTGGCTGACCATTTTTCAGTAGAAGCTGCATTATAAGAGACTGTTATTCAATAATTAATTGCCGAATATAGGGGACAGTCCCCTTTTCTAGCCCCGTTTTTTCAGGCGGCGGGCGGTGGTTTGAGCGGGACGTGGCAGACCACCTTGGTGCCCTTGCCCAGCTCGGAATCGAGGCCGATCCAGCCGCCGTGCATCTCGATCAGAGACTTGACCAGCGACAGGCCGAGCCCGGCGCCGGTCTGGCCGCTCTGGCCGCCACCGGTTTCGAACTTGCCAAACACCCGCTCGATGTCCTCGGGCCGAATGCCGCTGCCGGTGTCGGTAACCGCGAGCCGGACCTCGCCGCCGGCGCGTTCGGCCGAGACCGTGACCGCGCCGCCGTCGGGGGTGAATTTGATCGCGTTCGACAGCAGGTTGAACAGCGCCTGCTTGAGCCGCCGGCCGTCGCCCTCGATCATGCCGATATCTTCCGGGCATTCCAGCTTGAGGTCGACGTTTTGGTTGTGGGCACGCTCGCGGACGATCGCCTCGACGCTTTCGAGCAGCCCGCGCAATTCCACCGGCGCGACTTCGAGCTGCAGGTAGCCGGCCTCGATGGATGCGAGATCGAGAACGTCGTTGATGAGCACGGTCAGACGCTCGGACGCCTGCACGATGCCACGGCTGTATTCGAGCTGACGCTCGTTGAGTTCGCCGAAGAACTGTTTCTCCAGAAGTTCCGCGAAACCGACGATGGCGGTCAGCGGCGTGCGCAATTCATAGGAGATGCTGGCGACGAACTCTGACTTGAGCCGGTCCGCGGTCTCCATGGCCTCGGCGCGTTCGCGCAGCGCGCGCTCGACCCGGATCGAATCGGTCACGTCGATGAAGGTGAACAGCGACGCGCCGTCGGGCAACGGCACCAGGTTCCAGTCGATGACCGAGCCGTCGGCGCGTTCGCGCCGGCCACTGCGCGGTTCGGGCTCGGTCGCGCGCGCGACCCGCGCCTCCATCAACCCTTGCCACTCCTGGTCCGAAACCCCAAAAAAATCGCGGCTGCGCGCGACCAGCTCGCGCACGTGCGGTTCGCCGCCAAGCAGGCTTTCGGGCAGGTTCCAGATGCGGGCGAAGGCCGGGTTCGACAGCTTGAGACGGCCGTCGGCGCCATAGACCGCCACGCCTTCGTACAGATTGTCGAGGGTTTCCCGCTGAACCTCTATGAGCGTGTTGTAGGAGCTCTCTAGCGTCAACCGGTCGGTCACGTCCTCGTAGGTCAGCAGCACGCCGCCGAAGGGATGGGGGCTGGCAAAGCTGTGCAGGGTGCTGCCATCGGGCAGGTGCAGCAGCTCTTCCATGGGGTCGATCAGAGTTTTGAGGCCGCGCAGCCACTCGCGTTTGTATTCGGGAAAGTTGGACTGCTCCGGCAGGCGCCGGGCCTCGCGCAGGGCCTCGAGTATATCGCCGAGTTCCGGTTCGGTGCGCAGGAAATCCTCGTCCAGATCCCAAAGGTGCGCGTAGGCGCTATTGAAGAAACGCAACTTGAAGTCGGGCCCGAAAACCGCGATCGCGCTACCCAGTTTCTCGAGCACGGCATCGTGGGCGCCGTCGTGGCGCCGCAGCTCGGCGCCGAGTTCCTCGGCCTCGGTGCGGTCGACCGCCAGACCGAGCAGCGTGCCGTCCCCGGCCGGGTGCTCGCCGATTTCGAGCAATCGGCGCGAGCCCTCGACCACGACGCGATGGGATTCCGATTGCGCCGCGCCGGATGCCAGCGCGCGGGCCGCGATCGCGCGCCCGGCCCCGGCCTTGGCTTTGCCGAGCAACTCGATGGCCCCGGTCAGCGCCGCAGCCGGTTCCGCGTCCACGGCCCGGCCGTAGGCGCGGTTGCAATAGACCAGGTTCAGCTCCGAGTCGCGGCGCCAAACCGGCAGCGGCAGGCCGTCGAGCAGCGCTTTGAAGCCGTCGCCCTCGACCCGGATGCGTTCGATTTCGCGGACCAGTTCAGTCACGTCGTGGAACCACAGGATCTCGGCGCCGGTACCCGGGCCGGCCCCGGCGTCCCGGGCCGCCTGAGCGCGGTCGCCGCGGACCTCGAGTATGCGGCCGCCGTCCTTGCACGGCAGCCTGAGCTCAAATGCGCTGCCCTGGTCGCGCAGGGCGGCCAGCGCCATCGACAAGAGCTTGGCGCCGGCGGCCTCGAAGGCCTCGGGAACCGCACTCAGCGCCGGGTCTTGCTGGCCGTCCAGGCCGAGCGCCGCCATCAACGCCGCGTTGCCGTGCACCCGGCAGCCGCCCGGGTCGCCGCCCGGGTCGCCACCTGAAACGCCACTTGGAGCGCCACCTGGAGTAATCACCAAACAACCGAGCGGCGCGGCGGCCAGGATCGCGTCACTGCGCGCGGCGCCGGCAGCGGTGGTGGCAGCCTCGGCCGCGACCCGCTTCCAGCGTTGCCGGTAGCCGACCGCCGCCATGGCGAGGGCGGCGGCGAGAAGCGCGAAGCCGATCGCGGCAAAGGCGGTGGGCGACATCTCGATCAGGTTCCCCTCCGGGCGGCGAGGCTCCGGGAGGCGAGGATGTGGGAGCGCGGTGGCGCGGCGCCGTGTAATCGCACGGTGGTTCGGTCCCCTGATTCCGAAGCTGCGCGCCCGAGTCTAGGGGTTTCGTCCGCGCCGGACAAGCGAGCCAGCGCGAAGTCTAGGGCAAGTTCCGCTAACGCGAAACGCGCACCGGTGCGAACTTAACGAAACACAACCTTGGTAGCGGTACTGCTCCGGTTAGTAGCGGTACTGCTCCGGCTTGAACGGGCCGTCGGGGGTGACGCCGATGTAGCTGGCCTGGGCTTCGCTCATGCGGGTCAGCTTGGCGCCGACCTTGGCGAGATGCAACGCCGCCACCTTCTCGTCGAGGTGCTTGGGCAGCACGTAGACTTTCTTCTCGTAGGCGTCCGGGTTGGTCCACAGCTCGATCTGGGCCAGCACCTGGTTGGTGAACGAGGCGCTCATCACGAAGCTGGGGTGGCCGGTGGCGCAGCCCAGGTTCACCAGCCGGCCCTCGGCGAGCAGAATGATGCGTTTGCCGTCGGCGAACTCGACCTCGTCGACCTGGGGCTTGACGTTGTGCCACTTGAGGTTCTTGAGCGCGGCGATTTGGATCTCGCTGTCGAAGTGACCGATGTTGCAGACGATGGCGCGGTCCTTCATGGCGCGCATGTGCTCGATGGTGATGATGTCGATGTTGCCGGTCGCGGTGACGAAGATGTCGGCCTTGGGCGCGGCATCCTCCATGGTCACGACCTCGAAGCCCTCCATCGCCGCCTGCAGAGCGCAGATCGGATCGACTTCGGTAACCATCACCCGGCAGCCGGCGTTGCGTAAGGATTCGGTCGAGCCCTTGCCGACGTCGCCGTAGCCGGCCACGACCGCGAT
>CAXMQD010000177.1:0-2071 GCA_964194965.1 uncultured Acidimicrobiia bacterium
CAGCGCCTTGACCAGGTCGTCGCGCGCCTTGGGCGGGAAGCCGCGGAACTCGATCGCGGCCTGGTTGCCGCGGATGGCCTGCAGGCGCACCGCCATCTTCGGCGCGGAGATCGCCCGGAAACCGTCCAGATACGGCTTGCCCGCGTGGTGGTAGTTCTCGTAGCGCTTGCCTTCGACGTAGGCGCCCGGCTTATGTTCGACGAAAGTGAAGGCGCCCGAACCGTTGATGTTCTTCTGGTGCCAGGCATAACCTTTTTCGTCCAAATCCTTCTTCGAATAGACGAAGTTGTAGGGCGCGGCCACGGCCGGCAGGAACGCGCCTGAGGCAAACTTCATATTGAACACGAGGGTGTAGTCGTCGGGCACGGCGATCGAGTCGAGACTGCTGAAAAACGCCTTCCGGGTGCTCGGAACGCCTTCCGGCGGGAACACGATCTTGTCGAACGTGGCCTTGATGTCGTGTGCCGTCAGCGGCGTGCCGTCATGGAACTTCACGTCGTTGCGGATCTTGAAGGTGTACTTCAAGCCGTTGTCCGTCGCCGCCGGAACGTCGCCGTCGCAAAGATCGCATACGAAGTCGGTGGGCGACTGTGGATTTTCCGGATTGGCCCGGATCAGCAGGCTGTAGAACGGCCGGATCGGATGGATCATGCCGAAAGTCGATTCCCTGTGAGCGTCGTAGGACGGGATCTTGCTGCCAACCACAAACTTCAAGATGCCCCCCCTCTTGGGGGTCTCGGCCGCAATGGCTCCGGCCGCCATGGCAACGGCGGCGGCAAGCCCGAGCGATGCCCCAATTATCGTTTTCAAGGATCTCATGTCTCTAGCCTCCCAGTTGTTTCGCGGCGATACTTTCGCCTGCGTTATGACCGCCCCTTATCTTGGATGCGGTTACGCCTCGGTACAGGCCACCCAGTGGCCCGGTTTCACTTCCCGGAACTCGGGTATCTTGCTCCTGCAGCTGTCCACCGCCAAGGGGCATCTGGGGTGGAACACGCAGCCGCTCGGTGGGTTCATGGGGCTCGGCACCTCGCCTTTGACGGTCTGGTGCTCGCGCTTAGCCTCGATCTCCGGGTCCGGTACCGGTACCGCCGCGAGCAGCGCCTTGGTGTAAGGATGCAAGGGGTTGTCGTAGAGCTCGTCGCAATCGGCAAGCTCGACCATCTTGCCCAGATACATCACCGCGACCCGGTGGCACAGGTGCCGGACCACGCTCAGATCGTGGGCGATGAACAGGTAGGTGAGGCCGAACTCCTCGCGCAGGTCCTCCAGCAGGTTGATGACCTGGGCCTGGATCGACACGTCGAGCGCCGAGACCGCCTCGTCGCAGATGATGAAATCCGGGTTCAGCGCCAGCGCCCGGGCGATGCCGACCCGCTGGCGCTGACCGCCGCTCATCTCGTGGGGATAGCGGTCGACCATCTTGGCCGGCAGGCCGCAGATCGAGAACAGTTCCCGGACCCGCTTCTCGCGTTTTCCGGCGTCCGGTTCGATGCCGTGCACCTGCATCGGCTCGCCGACGATGTTGCCGGTCTTCATGCGCGGATTGAGCGAGCTGTAAGGGTCCTGGAAGATGACCTGAATCTTCCGCCGCAAGGGGCGCAGGGCTTTGGCGTCCAGCTCGGTCAAGCTTTGGCCCTCGAAAACAATCTCGCCCGAGGTCGGCCGCTCGAGCTGCAGGATGCAGCGCCCGGTGGTGGTCTTGCCGCAACCGGACTCGCCCACTAGCCCCAGGGTTTCGCCTTTGTGGATCTGAAAGCTGACGCCGTCGACGGCCTTCACGGTGGCCACGACCTTGTGGAAGACAATGCCCTCGGTGACCGGGAAGTGCATTTTGAGGTTCCGGACGTCGAGCAGCACGTCGCCCTTCTCGACACCCGCCGCCGGCCCCGTGGTCTGGACGCTCATGACGCGTCCCTCAGTTTCTGGCCGAGTTCGCCGCGCTGCCAACAGGCCGAATAGTGCCCCTCGCCGACCGATTCCAGCGCCGGAATCTCCCGGGCGCAACGCTCGACGGCGAAGCGGCAGCGGGGCCGGAACGCACAGCCGGCGCCGAGCCGGGTCAGATCGG
>CAXMQD010000178.1:0-2345 GCA_964194965.1 uncultured Acidimicrobiia bacterium
TACTCTTCCAGCTGAGTAACAATTTGTCGCCAGTAATCCAGCTCGCCTTCTGCAAGAAGGTGGTCAAGCGGAGACTCCGCTCGGAACTGAGTTAGAAACATCATTTATCTCCCAATTTCCGGAGTAGATCCTATCGTCAAACGATATTCGCATGGCGCATTGACCCCTACTCCTATCAAAGTGCATGTTGCATTGGATACCTCATACCGTATCCTTGATGTCATTATGTACGATAAGGAGACATTATGCAATAAAAGTTGACATATGCAATTTTTTCTCGTATTTTATGTGTTAACAATCAACGTTAATGACATAGGGGCTCAGCAGGGCGCCTATGCTTACAACGTCTTGGCTATCCCGTGTTGCCGTAAGACAGTGAGGCGATGGCCAACGGAAGTTCTATTTAAGATTTTGACTCAAAAGGAATTTTCACGATGACCTATCAACTTCAAGCATACATAGTAGGAGCGCGAGATGTCCCTGTCCGTTACTATCCGGAACACCACAGAAGCTGATTTCGAAACGATTAAGCGATACTTTCTAGACAACTCATCCGAGTACAACTCAGTGCGCTCCGACGATATCCTTTTGGAGCGGGTTAGCGACAGAAAGTTCGTCGTTATTGAGCAGAACGGCGTCGGGATCGTTGGGGTTTCGGGTACGTTCGATCATGGAGAAGATGGCAAGTACCGAGAGGCTGGCGCAACCCGGATAACCCTTAATGGTTTCCGTTTCCAAAGGGTCCTTCATTTCGCTCGATCACTGCATGAGTTTATTCTCGACTACAGTTACACCGGCTATTTCTCGACGGTAGTCGATAGCAATGAGGGGTCTATAAACAACCTTGAGGCTGTCGGTTTCGAACGGTGGAGCCACCCCGACACCCGGCGCTTGTTGCCGCGAAGGCCGCTCTATCAGAGCCTGGACGCGTTGTACAGTACTTTCACCTGCCAAATAAAGCCCTTGTCAGTCACGCTCGGGAACTTTTGGAAATTGAAGAAAGCCCGAGCCTTCGTCGGCCAAACCGTTCGAAGCCTGGCGAAATTGAAACAGTGGACATTTTGCTCGATCTAGAAATTCTCAACGAGCATCACCCGGTCGTGGAGCAGATCGCCAGCGGGAATCTTGCCATTCACGACTAGCGTAGACCTGAATACGGTGTATCCCTTCAGCTTCCCTTGGCGGCGGCCAGGAAGGCGCGGATCTTGTCCGGGTTCTTGAGCCCGGGCCGGTCCTCGATGCCGGAGGAGACGTCGACCGCCCGGGCGCCGGAAATGCGCGCCGCCTCGGCCACGTTGCCGGGGTCGAGTCCGCCCGAAAGCATCCAGGGCAGCGGCCAGGTCCGGCCGGCCAGCAGGTGCCAGTCGAAGGCCACCGCGTTGCCGCCGGGCAGGGCTTCGGTCATCTCCTTGGGCGGCTTGGCATCGAACAGCAGGCGGTCGGCGACGCGGAAATAGGGCTCGGCCGCGGCCAGGTCAGCAGGCTCCGCGATTTTCACCGCCTTCATCACCGGCAGCCCGAACCGCGCCTTGATTCGCGCCACCCGCGCCGGGCTTTCGCCGCCGTGCAGCTGCCACATGTCGAGCGGCACGGCTTCCAGAATTGCGGCAAGCGCGGCGTCGTCCAGGTCGACCGCGAGCCCGACCTTGGTCACCCGCGCCGGCGCCTGGGCGGCGAGCGCGTGAGCGGCCTCCGGCGTCACGTAGCGCGGGCTGCGCGGATAGAACACGAAACCGACGTAATCGGCCCCGCCCGCCACCGCCGCCGACAACGCCTCGGGTGCATTAACTCCGCAAATCTTGACCTCGGTGGACATGGGTTAGCTTTTCTCGCCATCCGGCGTCACCGCCCCACTCGCTGCCGGCACCCAGCCGGTGCAGGTGCGGAAGGCGATCGAGATGACCGAGACCATGAGCGCCATCAGGACATAGTTGATCGCCGCGCCGACCGCCTGGGTCAGCATGAGCGCGCCCAGGTTCGCGTCGACGAAGGCTTGCGCCCGCGCCTCGGGCGGCAGGCCGTCCTGGCCCGGCACGGCGGCCGGGGCCGAGATCAGCAGGGCGCCCAGGATTCCGCTCACCGCCCAGATCAGCGCGACCATCGGCGCGGCCGCCAATAGCGTGGCGCCGATCAGGCGCAAGCCCTGGCCCTTGGTGTGGGTCCAGGCATGGCGCAGCCGGTAGCTTTCGTCCACCGAAACCGCCGGGAACACGAAACTCAGCCGCGCCATGATAAAGGCCAGAATGGCGGTGCCGGCGAAAATCATCAGGCCCAGGCCCGCCGACATGGCCTCTATTTCCGGCTGGACCACCGCGAAGGCGAGCGAGAACACCATGGCGATCGCG
>CAXMQD010000179.1:0-1956 GCA_964194965.1 uncultured Acidimicrobiia bacterium
CGGGCCCTATTTTCTACGCATGGCAGGCAAGGACAGCTTCCTGCTGACCGGCGACGTCGGCCGCGTCCTCCAGGCCCATGGCGTGGTCGATCGGCCGCCCAAGGGCAAAGGCGACCGGCGCAAGGCCCAAGCCGCCTTCAATGCTTGGGCCGCGGACACCGGCCGCCCACTCAGCCAACTTTCCATGATCCTCGCGCTTTCGCTGGGTTGACGCTTCCCCTCGGCGGGGCGCCACGCCGCGGCCGAATTGCGGTCGTATTGCAGCCACGATCTAGGCGCAGGCTCGATTCAATATAATAATGATTTGATATTAGCGCTTTGATACAAAAGAAAACTATGAAAATTTCATAAATAATAAATACAATTAACATGCAAATTAAGGATAGTTATTAGTATTTCATTGAATTATGACTTGATTGCTTCGATAATATAGTATACTGTTGTATCAAATACCTAGAACTGTCGACTAGTCGGAAATTTTATACGCCCGCAGCCCCAGATGTTCCACCGGGGCCGGGAGGGGCGGGGCCGGTCGCCGGTAACGGAAACGTCGCAAGTAGCGCAATCATCGATCAGGGAGAATGGCCATGTCCAAGCAAGTAGCTCAGTCCATTTCCAGGCGCGGGTTCACGCGCGGTCTCGCGATTGTCGGCGTGATCGCCTTGGTGGCCTTGGGCGCGCCGCGCCCGGCGGGTGCCACGGAACTCAGCGATCCGGCGATATTCGTACGCGAATTCAGCGTCCAGGCGATCGGCGTTCTGGCCGATCGGAACCTGAGCGGCGAGCACCGCGAGCAGGCCTTTCGCGAGTTGCTGACAGCCGGCTTCGACGTCAAGGCGATCAGCCGCTTCGTATTGGGCCGCTATTGGCGCAAGACGACCGAGGCCGAACGCGAAGAATTCATGGGCCTGTTTGAGGACCTGATTGTCGCGACCTATTCGAGGAGGTTCTCGGACTATAGCGGCCAGACCCTCGAGGTCGCGGCGATCCGCGTGGAGAACGAGAAAAGGGCGGCGGTTGCCAGCCGGATCCTGCGCCAGGCGGGCGAGCCGATTCAAATCGATTGGCGCCTGCGGCGCCGGGGCGATTCCTGGCGCATCGTCGACGTGGTTGTCGAGGGCATGAGCATGGTGCTGAGCCAGCGTTCGGAATACGCGGCGGTCATCAAGAGCGACGGCGGCAAAATCCATGGACTTTTGGCCAAGTTGCGCGAGAAGACCGCGCGGGCCAGGTCGGCGAGCGTTCAGAAAGCCGACAGTACGATGTAGTTTTTTAAGGGGCCTTTGGGGGGCCCCGGGGGAGGATTCGGGTGACGGGGCGCGGTGGACGGGGACTTAGTGAATATCAAAGGCGTGCGCGTCGACCGGGCCGGCGTTTGGCGGCCCTGGCGGCCCTGGCGGCCGCGCTGATGCTCGGTTTGGCCGCGGCCGGATCGATGCCGGGCGGCCCAGCTTGGGCCGGTCGTGGCGATGGTGTGGTGACGGACCGCCTGGACAAGCAGGCGCAAGCGTTCCGGACCTGGCTGCCTCGGGCCCTGCGCGGCAATGCTCATGCCCAGTTCCAATTGGCCGCCACCTTCCTTACCGGCCGCGCTGAGCCCGAGGACTTCGCCGAGGCCGCGCGCTGGCTCAAGATGTCGGCGCGACAGGGCAATCCGCGCGCCCAGAACGGCTTGGGCATCCTTTACAGCAGGGGCTTGGGGGTACGGCGCAATTTCCTCGAAGCCTATGTCTGGTTCGACCTCGCCGCCGATCGTTTCGAGCACGGCAAGAGGCGCGAGCAGGCGCTCGAGCTGCGCGAGGTGGTGGGCGCGCTGATTTCCCCCGAACAACTCATCGAAGCCGATCGCGCCATCGAGACTCGTAAGGCCGGTTGGGAATAGCCGCGGGCTGCGCATGCGCCGTTATAGCGGCCAAACCCACAGGATCATCGGCGTCGCGACCGCGACGATAAGGA
>CAXMQD010000180.1:0-2258 GCA_964194965.1 uncultured Acidimicrobiia bacterium
GCCGCATCCCCCGCCGCATCCCCCGCCGCATCCAATGCATTCGCGAAGCCTTGCTTGTCCACCAATCCGATCTGGTCCAGGGAGGGAATTCCGATGTCTAGGGGCGGGTGGTGCATGAAAATGTAGACCGACCGGCCCGCCGCCTCGGCCAGGCGCGCCCGGAGCCAGGCCTGGCGCTTGGCGCAGAAGCTGCCCGAGACCTGGCCCGGTTCGTGGGTGTCGAGCACCACGATCGCGCCGGCGCCGTTGGACACCACCATCTGCACGAAGCCGTGCGCGTCGCGTGGCGCCTCGGGGAAAGCGCGCTGGAAGGCGGCGCGGTCGTCGTGGTTGCCGATGGTCAGTCGGTAAGGAACCCGGAGCGGAGCCAGCGTTTCGCGCAGTGCGTCGTAGGCTTCGGGCGCGCCGTGGTCGGCCAAATCCCCGGTGAACAGACAGAGTTCGGCGTCGCCGTGGTGCGCATTGATGTCGGCGATCGCCGCCTCCAGCCGCGCCCGCGGATCGAGACCGAGCAGGCGCACGCCCGGCGGCACGAAATGAAGGTCGGAGACCTGGATCAGCTTCATCGAGTTCCGCCTCCCGCGGGAAAACGAATTTGGGCCGGCGGCCGGCGGACCGCAACGTCAATTGTTGGGGAAAACCACCGATCCTCCCGAAACGCCGGCCGGCGGTCCGCAATGTCGGGTTTTCATGACTCGCGGAAAATGCTATCATGGCGGGAATGAGAGGCGCCCTGTCACACGGCCGGCTCTATTTGAGAGAGGGCTAGCCGTGGAAAATTTTCGCAACCCGCGGTAGCCGGGCGCCCGGACGATGGTTCTTCTAGTGCCGAGGGAGGTGCGCGATGAGGGGTCCAAGGGGTGCGGCCATTCCCGTTGCGACCGGGCTGTTATTGTCGGCCTGTGCCGCCGGGCATGCCTTGCCGGTGATTTCGGAGGCCGACAGCGCCTCGGCGATGCAGGAGATCGCGGCGGCGCCGCACCTGAACACTACCGCCCGCACGGCCATCGAGAACGAAGAAATCGCCCGGCGGGTTATGTCGGATTTGCAAGGCGCCGCGCAACCGATCTGTGCCGAGCTAGACCGCAATTGCTGGTACACCATGGAATTCTCGCCGAAAGGCGAGATGAACGCCTATGTGCTGAATAATCAGATCGTCCTTTACAACGGCCTCGCGCAGTACCTCGAGACCGACGACGAGTTTGCCGCCGTTTTGGGTCACGAGATCGGTCACCACATGGCCAGTCACTACGAAAAGGCCAAAGCCAACAGGGCGATCGGCGCCATTATCGGAGGCATTATTTTCGCCGGTGTCGCGGCCGCATCGGGGGCCTACGACAACAATCCCTATTTGGCCCGGACCGGCACCGCCACGGCCATGAGTATCGGCGCGCAAATGGGCGGCATCTCGTTCAGTAAGGAGCACGAGCGGGAGGCCGACTACATGGCGGCCTATCTCATGACCCGCGCCGACTACAACCCGGACGCTGGCGGTGTGCTGTGGATCAAGCTCGCCAAGATCTCCGGTAAGACGAAGACGGGGCTCTTCGACACCCATCCGGCCGGCCCCGACCGCTTGGCCGCCTGGAAACTCGCGGTGGAGGAAGTGCGCTACAGCGCCGACCTCATGCCCAACCTCGCCGGTGCCGAAGCAGAGCCACACCTGCAACTAGCGTGGTCCTTCAACGCGCCAAGCGGCGCGCAGGACGGTTCCGAAACCGGCGTCGCGCTGGCCTCGCTTTCGATACCGGACGATCCGTCATTCGGCGGCATCCTCGGCGGCACGAACAAGGCGCTGAATAGCGTTGGCAGCGGGGTGCGGGACGCAAGCTACGCGCCCGCGACCGGCGCCACCTGGGCGGGCGGCGGTGCCTCGGATGGCTGCGGCGTGGCCTGGCGCATCGAGGCGACGCAGTCCGGCAGGGTGATTCGCGGGAATATGTGGTGGATGGGCATGACCTACGATCTCTACGGCGAAATCGACAGTCGAGGCCGTGCTCGCGACGCTTTTGCCAGCAAAAGCGTCGAATCACCCCATACGTCGGGCCCGAGTACCTTCAAGCTGGAATTCGATCTGTTGCGGGACCGCGCAACCGGCCACTACGTCATCGATAACCAATCCGCAAACTGCCGAACCGACTTCGTGCTTTCGCGCGGTTAAGAGAGGTCGGTTCGGCCCGCGTCGAAACCGCTGGCGTTCAGGCACCGGCGGCGGCATCGCGCGTGCCCTTGCGCGGGCGCTGGCTGGCGCTTTTGAG
>CAXMQD010000181.1:0-5175 GCA_964194965.1 uncultured Acidimicrobiia bacterium
ACCAGATGGGCATCCCGGCGGACTTTACCGAGATCCACAACGCCCGGCTCTCCGAAAACAACCAGCGCTACATGGACTACCTTTACGCGCGACTCCAACGCCGCGGCAAGACGCAGCGCGACTGCCAGCGCATGGTCAACCAGAACCGCAACGTCTTCGCTGCCTGCATGGTGGCC
The DNA here is from genome assembly GCA_964194965.1 of uncultured Acidimicrobiia bacterium. GTDB lineage: Bacteria > Pseudomonadota > Alphaproteobacteria > Kiloniellales > J153 > JACZVL01. The sequence continues at coordinate 177 of CAXMQD010000181.1, forward strand.
TGCGGCCAAGCCGACGCCATGGTCACGGGCCTCACACGCAGTTTTGGGGCCGCCTTCGAAGATATCACCCGGGTCATCGACCCCAAGCCGGGACACCGGTTGTTCGGCATGTCGATCATGGTGCTCGAGGCGCGGTGGCTGTTCGTCGCCGACACTTCGGTACACGAACTACCCAGTCCCGAACAGCTTGCCGACATCACGATCCAGAGCGCGGCCCAGGCGCGCGCCATGGGTCACGAGCCGCGTGTCGCGCTGCTCAGCTTCTCGAATTTCGGCAATCCGATGCGCGAGAAAGCGGCGCGCATCCGCGACGCCGTCAAGGTGCTCGATTCGCTCGACGTCGACTTCGAGTACGACGGCGAAATGCAGGCCAACGTGGCGCTCGACTACGAGCTGATGCGCCGACTCTATCCCTTCACGCGCCTAAGCGGCCCCGCCAATGTGCTGGTCATGCCGGCTCTGCACAGCGCCAACATCTCGGCCAAGTTGGTGCAAAGCGCGGGTATCGGCAGGGTAATCGGCCCGATCCTGATCGGTCTCTCGAAGCCGGCGCAGATCGTCCAGACCGCGGCCACGGTCAACGATCTGGTGATCGCCGCCGTGTTCGCCGCCCACGATTCGGTCATGGACGGAAAGCTGCTGTAGGACCTGCGCCGATCTCCGACCCCGGTCTTACCGTTGACCCGGTCTTACCGTTGACCGGTCTTACCGTTGAAATGAATCAATCAGGAAAAACAGAGCGCCCGCCATGACCGCGGTCGCCGGCACGGTGACGACCCAAGCGGCGGCGATGGTCATCAGATGGCCGCGGCGCACCAGCTTGCGCCGGCGGAATCCACCGCCATTGCCGCCGGTCCCATTCGAACCGTTCGACAACGGCCCACCGTGAGACCCGGTCTGGTGAGACCCGGTCTGGCGCGCCCCAGTCTGGCGCGACCCAGTCTGGCGCGACCCGATCTGGCGCGCACTAAGATACTCGCGGAAGAAACCGACTCCGAACACCGCGCCCACCGCGATGTGAGTGGAACTGACCGGCAAGCCGAACGTCGAGGCCACGATCACCGTGATCGCCGCCGAGAGGGCCACGCAGTAGGCGCGCATGGGATTGAGCTTAGTAATCTCCTCGCCGACCCTTCGGATCAGCTTGGGGCCATAGAGCACCAGACCGACCGAGATGCCGGCGGCACCGACCAGAATGATCCAGAGTGGGATTTCGACCTTGGCCGCGATGCCGCCGGTCCCCGCGACCCCAACGATGGCGGAAAGCGGGCCGACCGCATTGGCCACGTCGTTGGAGCCGTGGGCGAAACACAGCAGCGCCGCCGAGCAGATCAACGGAATGGTGAACAGGCCGTGCACCGACTTGCTCCGGTTCTCCAGGCCCTCGGCGCGCCGGGCGACAAGCGGCTTGACCGCCCAATAGGCGACGCCACAGACCACGGCGCCGATCGCGGCGACAATCCAGAGGTCTGGTTTCCAAACCCGCTTCAGGCCCTTCATGATCAGGTAGGCGGAGAACACCCCGGCCATAATCGCGACCAGCACCGGGACCCAGCGCTTGGCCGCCGCGATCTTGTCGTCTTGGTCGGTGATCGCGATCTTCATGAAACCGAGAAACAGCGCCGCGACCACGCCGCCGAGCACCGGCGAGATCACCCAGCTGGCGGCGATCTTGGACATGGTGCCCCAGTTTACCACCGCGATACCGGCCGCCGCGATGCCCGCGCCCATGACCCCGCCAACGATCGCGTGGGTCGTGGAAACCGGCGCGCTGATCATGGTTGCCAAATTGACCCACAAGGCGGCGGCGAAAAGGGCGGCCAACATGACCGCGATGAACACGCCGCTGGATTGGATGTGGGAAGGATCGATGATTCCCTTGGACACCGTGGCCACGACCTCGCCGCCGGCCAGGATCGCGCCCAGCGCTTCGAACACGGCCGCGATGACCAGCGCACCGAACATGGTCAGCGCCCGCGCACCGACCGCGGGACCCATGTTGTTGGCGACGTCGTTGGCGCCGATATTGAGCGCCATGTAGCCGCCGACCACGCCGGCCAGAATGATGAAGACGCCGGCCGGATCGTTGCCGGCCTTGAGCGCCGAGAAGCCCCAGACCAAGGCCAGGAAAATCGCCCCGAAACCAAGCCCCGCCAAACGCTGGCCGGGGCCCTTGCCGCCGGGCCTCGTGCCGACCCCCTTGCGCGGGTCGTAATCCAGAACTTGTTTGATGGAAGGACCGAAAGAGGCGAGCGCGGCGCCGATATCCACCGCAAACCCTTCTTGGGCGATGCGTGCCCTTAATACATCCAGGCGCATGGAGCCCCATCCATGGCCGTTAGGTAGGTGATTCGTTGCAATCCCGCAACGGCAAAAATGCCGCACTTATCCACATTCATTAAATGCGGGTAATAGCAGCCGAAATGTCGAGCTTGGCGGCATCGAGTCCGGCCCGGCCGCCCGGTGGATCGCGCCGCAGACGCCGCCACCCGGCGCCAGGCCCTCGTTGGCCGCGTTGACGATAGCGTCGACGTCGAGCCGCGTGATGTCGCCCTGATGGATTTCGATGCGAGAGGCCCGATCGGAAGGCAAGACACCTCATTCCTTGGGTGTAAAACGCGCGGTCAGGAAAATTAGGATTAGGACTGGGACGCCAAGCAGTGCCGTCCCGATAAAAAAATTCACATAGCCGACCGCGTCCACCACCGCGCCCGAATACCCGCCAATGATTTTCGGCAACAAGACCATGAGTGAAGTCAGTATCGCGAATTGCGTGGCGGTGTACGCCATGTTCACGAGGCTCGAAAGATAAGCCACGAACGCCGCCGAGGCGATTCCCGCGCTCAAGTTATCGGCCGCGATCACCGCCATCAAAAGATAGATGTCGCGGCCGGTCACGGCGAGAATGACGAACAGGACATTTGTCGCCGCCGCCAGCAGTCCGCCCAGGAACAACCCGCGCATGATCCCATAGCGCATGGTAAAGAGGCCGCCGGCGAAACCGCCGACGATGGTCATAACCAGGCCGAAGCCCTTTGTAATTCGGCCGATCTCCTGCTTCTCGAAACCGATATCCACATAAAAGACGTTGGCGACAACCCCCATGACCACATCCGCGATCCGGTAGGTGGCAACCAGCGCCAAGATGAGAAATGCAACACGTCCGAACCTGTCGAAGAAATCCGCGAACGGCCTGACATAGGTTTCGACAACCATCGCCCGCGGCACGAGCCGCGCGGATATCAATATCCAACCGGTGAAACACGCCGTGGCCAATGCGGCTAGAAGCCGCACGGTCTCTACCAGGAATCCGGCAAGTTCTCGTATCATTCCGAATTCATCGACCATCATTGCCTTGGTCGACGATACCCAACCGGAAAGCTCCCGGAAGACAAATATGAGCGCCGCGACCATTAATACGAATGTCAGAACGAATCTTAGATAGTCGGTAAGAGAGCGCAAATAGGGTGTGTCCCGCGTGGATACCTCCGGTTCGTGGATGACCAAGGTCGTGGCCACGCCGACCAACATCACCGTGGACATGACCAAATATGTCGTTGACCATGCGGCGTGGTCGTAACCCTCGACCACTTCGAGGATGCCCGCCAATTCCAAGGCTCCGGCCCCGGCCACCAACATGCCGATCCGGTATCCGGCAATATAGGCGGCCGCCATCGTGGCTTGAAGTTCCTTCCCAGCGGATTCGATGCGGTAGGCGTCGATGATGATGTCCTGGGTGGCCGAGGAAAGTCCGAGCATGATCGCGAAAGCGGCCAAACCAGGGAGATTCACAACTGGATCGGTGAGGCCCATGAGAACGATCGCCGCGATGATCGCGAACTGAGAGATCAACAACCAGGAGCGGCGGTGCCCCATGAGGGCGGTCAAGATGGGCAGTGGCAACTTGTCGATCACCGGCGCCCAGACGAACTTGAAGCCGTATCCAAGCGCGGCCCAACTGAAATATGTGATCGTGGCCCGTTCGACCTCGGCTTCCCGGAGCCAGACCGACAGCGTGCTGAAAATCAAAAGGATCGGCACGCCCGCGGAAAAACCCAAGAACAACATCGCGATAACACGCCGATGCAGGAAAGTTCTTGCGGCCTCCGACCAAGAGTGGCGGCCGTTAGGCGCTGATTCAGACAGCATCCTGTTTCGGCTCTCCTTTCGGCGGCCGTGGGGACCGGCCAAGCGTCCGCGCTTCGGCCAGCGCCCTCGATTCAACCCAAATTCTGCGGCTAGCGCGGAGTGCCCACAGCCTAATTGAGATCGTTCATGATTCGAAGTCCCAAACCGTTCGGCGCCTTATGCCGTGCCTAATTTCTGCGCCACTAGTTCCTTGAGCGAAGCCTCGGGCCGGGCGCCGTAGTGAGAGAGAATTTCGGCGGCGGCGAGCGCGCCGATGCGGCCGCAGTCGTAGAGTCCCTTGCCTTGGGTATAGCCGTAGAGGAATCCGGCGGCGTAAAGGTCGCCGGCACCGGTGGTGTCGATTACCTTGTCGACCGGCACGGCGTCGACCACGCGGACCTCGCCGTCGGCCAGCACCACCGAGCCCTTGGCACTGCGGGTCAGCGCCGCGATCTCGCAGTGGCGGCGGGTCTCCTGCAGTGCCCGGTCGAAGTCCGGGACCTGGAACAGCGAGCAGACCTCGGCCTCGTTGGCGAACAGGATGTCGACGTGGCCATCGATCAGCTCCAGGAAGGAGTCCCGATGGCGCTCGACACAGAAGGAATCGGAGAGCGAGAGCGCGACCTTGCGCCCGGCATCGTGGGCCATCCGCGCTGCCTCCTGGAACGCCGCCTTGGCGTTGGGCGGGTCCCAGAGGTAACCCTCCATGTAGGTCACCTTGGCGCGCGCGATAGCCGCCTCGTCCAGGTCTGCGGGCGCTAGCTCGACCGCGGCGCCGAGGTAAGTGTTCATGGTGCGTTGGGCGTCCGGGGTGACGAAGATCAGGCAGCGCGCGGTCGGCGGGCCGTCGGTCGCGATCGGGGTCTCGAAA